>DATCLP010000288.1:0-6325 GCA_036563855.1 Steroidobacteraceae bacterium
CAACAGCATGGCGCTCTTCTGCGATTTCGAGAACATCGCGCTCGGTGTGCGCGACGCGAAGTACTCGAAATTCGACATCGGGCGCGTGCTCGAGCGATTGCTCCTCAAAGGCAGCATCGTCGTGAAAAAGGCGTACTGCGACTGGGAGCGCTACAAGGAATTCAAAGCGCAGATGCACGAGGCTTCCTTCGAACTGATCGAGATTCCTCACGTTCGCATGTCGGGAAAGAACTCTGCGGACATTCGGCTCGTCGTGGATGCGCTCGATCTCTGCTACACGAAGGCGCACGTCGACACGTTCGTCATCATCAGCGGCGATTCCGACTTTTCGCCGCTCGTCAGTAAGCTCCGCGAGAACAACAAGACCGTGATCGGCGTCGGCGTTAAGAGCTCGACGTCCGACCTGCTCATCGCGAATTGCGACGAATTCATCTTCTACGACGATCTCGTCCGCAAAGAGGAGAAGAAGCAGCGCTCGCGGCGCCGGCCGGCGGCAAAGACAACGAGCGACGCGCAGCACAAGCCGCAAGTGAAAGCCGAACAGGCCGACGAAGACCGCCGTCAACAGGCCTTCGACCTCGTCATCGATACGATCGATGCGCTCGCCGAAGAGCGCGATCAGGACGAGAAGATCTGGGGCTCGATGGTGAAGCAAACGCTGAAGCGGCGTAATCCCGGCTTCAACGAGAGCTACTACGGCTTTCGCACCTTCAGCGATCTGCTCGAAGAAGCTCAAAGACGCAAGCTTCTCGAGCTCGAGCACGACCAGAAATCGGGCGGCTACATCATCAAGCGCGTCATCCGCGAAGAACCGGAAATCTCCAACGGCTAGAACCAGGCTCTAGCGCGAATCCGTATCCGCTTCGAGCACGAGATCCGCAATCACCGGCAGGTGATCCGAACCCAAATGCGGACCGACACTGAGGCGATGCACGCGCCAGTGTCGCGACACGAAACAATGATCGATTCGAATGCGCACGGGCCAGAACTGCGAGGGCCATGTCGGCTGCAACCCCTGACCCACTGCGCAATCCGTCAATCCGGATCGCTCCACGAACCGGCTGAAATGCGGTGACCAGGGCGTGAGATTGAAATCTCCGGCGACGACCACCGGGCCGCGCTCGGCGCTAGCGCGCGAGGCAATCAACGAGAGTTGCGCAGTACGCGCTCTGGATTCCATGCGTCCCAACGGCCAGCTCAAGTGCGCGCCGAACAACACGACCTCGCTTCCCGCCCAATCGATCGTTGCGCGCGTGATGCGCGTAACTCGCTGCCCGGGTAGGCGCATGTGCTCGGCCTCGAGCGGCCAACGACTGAAGATCGCAAGTCCTCGCGGCAGATGCGGCGTGACGGTTCGATACGGGTATGCGGGAAGGAGTCGTCCGATGCGCTCCACCTCCACTCGACTCAGCTCCTGAACGATCAGCACATCGGCATCGCTGGTACGGAGAAACTCGACGAGCCGTTGCCGGTCCCTGTTACGAAACCAGGCGTTGAAAGTGACGATCCTGAAGGTTTGCGCAGCGGGTACCGACTCTGCGCGCGCTAGGTACGGCGCGATCGTCGTCAAAGTCGCGGCGAGTCCGAGCAACGCGGCGATCGCCGTCTTGAAGCGTCGCACTACGACGAGCACGAGCGCGCATGCGCCGAAGATCGCCAAGTACTGCACGCGGAAGTTCGAGAACAGATCGAACGGCCAAGCGACGAGGCCGAGATACCCGAACGCGAAAGCCGCCCACGTCAGCCACGTCACGACGGACGCGGGCAGGCCGAGCGTTCGATCGAGCCGAAGAGAATGAATCAAGCGTGGTCGAAGCGTGCGTCAGACGAGCGCTTTGACGTCGCGCCATCGGTGCGAGGCGCTGCGTTCTTTGATGTAGAAAAGCTCGACGTGGCGCACGCCCTTCATGCGGCGTGACGAGCGTCGCACTTCGCGCAGCAGCCGCAGCAGGAGTTGCTCGCCCGCTTTGGGCCCGCCGCTTGCGTATTCGGGAGCAACGCCGAGATGCACGACGGTGACATGCTCCAAATCGGCACGCATGTACACGGCGACGCCGACAGGACGCGAGCTCTTGCGCTCCACCGCAAACAGGCATTGCACGTCGCTGAGACCGGTCACACGAACGCGCAGCCGATCGCCGTCGGCCACGATTTCGGGTGTGCCGAAACGCTCGACCGCTTCGGCAATACACGCCGCGTAACGCTCCTGACAGGAATTGAAAAACACCAAGGCTTCGAGTGCCGCCCGCTGAGACTTCGGCACGTGGGATCTGAATTCGATTGCGTCCCGCATAAAGCCCGTATCCAGACCGAAACCGAGGCGCATCATGACGTCGGATTCCGGCTCTTGTCGAGCGTCAGTCGATCGTAAGTCATTGCATTGGAAGCAGAAAAACGCGGTCGTCGCAGAAAAGAGTCAATGCTTGTCGTGCGCAAGTGCTTAATTTTTCGATGCGTGGCGGTGCGGCAAAGGGGCTGCGTACCGAGGCTGTTGCACATGTGTCACAGTCCTTTCCGGCTCCGGGCAAGGGTCGCGCACCGGGATGCAAACTAGTGGTCCGCGCGTGGCCCCCGAAAATTTGAACTGCCGCAAAAATCCGAAGCGCAAAAACGAGGAACTGGTTCGAGAGTAATCGGAACGCTTATTGTCAGATAAGCGCACTGCCGATTCCGCTCGGCAACGGACGCGCTTACTTGCAGCCTGCCCGAGCCAACGAACACATTGGGGGCGGCATCCTCTCGTGCGTGTCCGATAACGAGCGTTCAGGGGGTGCCGGCTCGCAAGAGCCGCAACCCGCCGGACATTTGGGTTACAGGGGAATGGTCCATGGGCATTTTTGATCTGGGTCGATACAAGGGAATCGTCTTCGCCATCACCGGCTTTTTGCTGTTCATGGCGTTCATCCTGGCGATGAGCTTCCAGATGGCCGGCCGGTTCGCCCACAGCGTGAGCGGCGTGAAGTTCCTCGAACAACACGAGGATCAGCCGCTGTTGCTGTATCAGAGCGGCGTCGAGCTCGCCGAGCGGCTGAAAGCCGGCCAGCCGATCGACGACGCTCTAAACGCGCTCGACAAGGCGGCGGTGCAATTCGACCACGGCCTGAACGGGCTCACGAGCGGCATGATCACCGACGCGAGCGGCGAGGTTATCGGTCTCGGCGTGCTGCGGTCGGAGAAGGCAAAGGAGCTCATAGCGAGCAGCACCAAGATCTGGGACACCTACAAGACGAAGCTCGAGCCGGTGCGCCGCTTCTCCGGCTCGCCGTACGCGACGGACGCCGACGCAGATGCGCAAGCTTCGCAAGCCGTTGAGCTCAGCCCGCGCGGACGGCGCTTGCAGTCGGCATTGACCGAGCTGAACGAATTCGGCGCAGCGGCGCACACGCAGCTTTCCAGCGTGAGCGGCGAGCTTGCCAAGCTCGTCGAACAAGACAGCGACAAGCAGGCGGCGATCCTGCGCGGCATCCAAGTCGGCGGCATGGTTGCCGCACTTCTGTTGCTCGGCGCCATCTTCTTCTACTTCGCGCGCAACTTGCGCAAGGAAGAAGTGGCTGCCAACCGTGCACGCAAAGAGACCCAGGACATTCTGCGCACGGTGAACGAAGGTCTGTTCCTGTTGGACAAAGACCTCAGGATCGGAAGCGAGCGCTCGCTGGCGCTCAACACAATCTTCCGGCGCGACGATTTCTCGAACATCACGTTCGACGAGCTGCTGAAGCCGATCGTGCCCGAGAAGACGTTGAAGACGGCGATGGACTACGTGGCGCTGCTCTGGGGCGAGCGCGTCAACGAAAAGCTCGTCAAGACGATCAATCCGCTGAGCGAAGTCGAAGTTCATTTCGAGAATCCCGCCGGCGGTTTCGACACTCACTTCCTCGAATTCGACTTCAACCGCGTGAAGTCCGACGGCGCACTGTCGCACTTGTTGGTGACGGTGAACGACGTGACGAAGCGCGTCATGCTGTCGCGCGAGCTGCAGGAATCGCAGGAGAAGGCGCAGGCGCAGCTCGATCTGTTGCTGCGCATCCTGCACATCGAGCCGGATGCGCTCACGAGCTTCCTCACCGACGCGGAGGTCTCGCTGAAGATGGTCAACTCCATCTTGAAGGAGCCTGCGCGCGAAGAGTCCGCGTTCCGCGCCAAGATCGACGGCATCTATCGCCAGGTGCACGCCGTGAAGGGCGAGGCCGCCGCGCTCGGCTTGAAGACGGTCGAGCAGCGCGCTCACGCATTCGAAGAGTCGCTCAGCGATCTGAAGAGCCGGCCGAATCTGTCCGGTAGCGACTTCCTCCCGCTCGTCGTCAAGCTCGACGATCTCTTCAATCATTTGGCGCAAGTTCGCGAGATGCTCGGCCGCCTCGTCGATCTCCACCAGGCGATCGCCAACCGCCGTGTTGCGGGCGGCGCGCCGCTCGAGGCCGAAAAGGTCGATGCGTGGCTCGGCGGAGCGCACGACGCGACGATGCAGATGCAGGCGCTCAGTCCTAACGCTGTCGCGGACGGCAGCTCGAGCCTCGACCGAACGCTCGAAGAGCTCGCCAACCGCATTGCGTCGAGTCAGTCCAAACAAGTGCAGGTCAAGTGCACGGGCCTGGATCGCGTGCCTGAGGCCTACCGCAAAGCCGTCAAGGACATCACGATCCAGCTCGTGCGCAACGCCGTTGTGCACGGCATCGAAACACCGGAGGAGCGTCTGCGCGCGAACAAGTCCGAAGTCGGCACGCTCGGCGTGGAGTTCACGCAGCGCGGCAACGAGGGCTTCGAGCTCATCGTGCAGGACGACGGCCGCGGCTTACAGCTCGACCGGATCAAGGAGGTTGCGATCGAGCGCGGGCTCATCACGCCGGCGCAGGCCGCGATGCTCGATCCGCGTCAGACGATGGCTCTCATCTTCCGCCCGGGCTTTTCGACGGCAGAACGCGTAACGTCGGATGCGGGTCGCGGCGCAGGCATGGACCTCGTGCGCGTCCTCGTGGCCGAGCTCGGGGGTCGCGTGGGCCTTGCCTCGGCGGGCGGACGCTTCTCGAAGTTCAAGATTTGGCTGCCCGCGACTGAGCGCGCTGCAGCCTAAGACATACGCGCATTTCAACGAGGGATACCAATGGCGCTCGCAGATGCAAAAGCTCAGCCGTTGACGAAGCGAAAGCTCAAGCTCATGATTTGCGACGACTCGAACATCATCCGTCGCAAGATCGAGCGCGAGCTCCAGCTGGACAATCTGGAGGTGATCGCAACCGCGGCGAATGGTAGGTTGGCCGTCGAAGCGTTTCGCAAAGAGCCGGCGGACGTAGTCACGATGGACATTACGATGCCCGAGATGGACGGCATCGAATGCGTCGAAAATCTGGTTAAGATCAAGCCAGACGTTCTCATCCTCGTCATCTCGGCTCTCTCGGACAAAGCGACCGCGATCGAGGCCCTGAAGAAGGGAGCGAACGGATTTTTGTGCAAACCGTTCACAGACCGCCAGCTGACGGAAGCGCTGGAGGAGCTGCTGAGGGGCGCAAACCATGTTGACTAAAGTCGAGCTCGAAACTTTCGTTGAAGGGACGACGCACTACTTTGCAACCGCAGCGAATCAACCTGCCACAGTCGGCTCGCCGTACCTCGTTCAAGAAGGCAGGCCGACGGTTCAAGAGTTCACGGGCGTGATCAACATCGCCGGCAAGCGCCGCGGCGTTGTTTACTTCACGGCATCGCGCCCGATGCTGACGGTCATGCTGATGCGTATGGGCGAAACGGAGCTCACGCACGAGAACATGTGCGACCTCGTCGGCGAGGTCGCCAACACGATATCGGGTAATGCGCGACGCGACTTCGGCAAGGACTTCATGATCTCCGTGCCTACCGTGCATGCCGGCGATCCGGAGAAAGTCGTGCTGCCCGAGAACCTGCGCTCGTACGTCATCCCGATCAATTGGCGCAGTCATTCGGCACAGCTCGTCGTCTGTCTCGAATGAGACGGATGAAATGACGTGCATCGCCCGCGATCAGACGGTCTGGACGGTGCAGCGGTACGCCGCTCGCACCTGTCCTCTGCACGTATCGACATCATCGTTCTGACTCGCGATCCGGCGCTGCTCGCCACGCTGCGCGAAGCCGCCGGTCCCGAGTTCGACATCGTTGAGGCCGATTCTCCCGAGGTCGCCGCCGAGCGGCTGATCGGCGGTCATTGCGGCATCTTCGTCATCGACGTGGCGGTGGTGCACGATGTCGCAGAGCTGGTCGCAAAGCTTCAGGCGCAGTTTCCGGAAATCGTTCTGCTGGCCACGGGCCGGCGCGACGAACAGCACGCTGTTGCTGCGCTCGTCGCCGACGGCCGCAT
>DATCLP010000289.1:0-3555 GCA_036563855.1 Steroidobacteraceae bacterium
GTGTTTCATCGCAACTGTCACGTCTGTCACGGTCCGAATCTGATTGCAGGCGGAGCTGCGCCGGATCTGCGACGTGGCGCGATGGCACTGCGAAAGGAATCGCTGCCGGAAGTGTTGCAGCGTGGATCGCTGGTCCGGCGAGGCATGCCGCAATTCGAGGAAATGCCCGACGAGGAGGTCGAAGGACTGCTGCATTACATCCGTCGCGAGGCGCGTGCTGCGCTCGCTGCCGAACGAGCACGGCAGAAAGCCGACGAGTGAACGGTCAGATGTCGCGTCGTGGACGGAATCGTGCGGCGAAGCCGGCAAGGTCTCGCCCGCGCGGTTGCATGCAAGCAGAACCGGTGCGTGCGATGTCGGCGTCGATCTGGGGGTCGTGGTTTAGCCTGCTCATCGGCGCCGCGCTCGCAAGCACCGTTCAAGCAGCTATCGAAATCGGTTCGGGGGAAAACTGGACGGCTTACGGCGGCGATGTCTCGGAGAGCCGTTACAGCCGCTTGACGCAAATCAACGACGGCAACGTTCGGCGACTCGGACTCGTTTGGTCCTACGACATCGACGTCAAACCGAACGCATTTAGCGCGCCGCTCGCAGTCAACGGCGTGCTGTACTTCGGCGTCGGTTACAGCGTCGTGCACGCGCTCGATGCGCGCACCGGAAAACTCTTGTGGAAATACGATCCTGAAGCGCATGCGGTGGCCGGTGAACGGATGCGTGCGGCTTGGGGCATCCGCGGTGTCGCCTATGCAGATGGTCGCATCTACACGGGCACGATCGATGGGCGCTTGATCGCCCTCGATGCTGCGAACGGTGCTGTGCTGTGGAGCGTGCAAACGCTACAGCCGGGCGATGGGCGTTATATCTCCGGTGCCCCGTGGGTGTTCGCAGGCAAAGTGGCCATTGGCCATGGAGGTGCCGATTTCGCTCCCGTACGTGGATATGTGACCGCGTACGACGCAAAGACCGGCAAACAGTTGTGGCGCTTTCATACGGTACCGGGCAATCCGGCCGACGGTTTCGAGAGCGCAGCGATGGAGATGGCTGCGAAGACCTGGACCGGAGAGTGGTGGAAGTTCGGTGGCGGCGGAACGGTGTGGAACGCCATGGCCTACGATCCGGAGTTCAACCGCCTCTACATTGGTACCGGCAACGGGGCGCCCTGGAATCAGAAGATCCGCAGTCCTGGCGGCGGCGACAACTTGTTTCTGTGCTCGATCGTCGCTCTCGATGCCGATACGGGGGAGTACGTCTGGCATTACCAGATCAACCCCGGAGAAACCTGGGACTACAACGCGGCGATGGATCTGCACCTCGCGGAGCTGAACATCGACGGTCGCACGCGCAAAGTGCTGATGACGGCACCGAAGAACGGTTTCTTCTACGTGCTCGACCGCGAGCGCGGCACGCTCATCTCGGCCGAGAAGTTCGTCAAGAATGTCACATGGGCGGAACGTATTGACGTGACAACGGGAAGGCCCGTCGAGAATCCAGAGGCACGTTTTCCGAACGGGCGCGCTGTCGTCGTCTTTCCGTCCCCGGTCGGTGCGCACAGCGTCGAAGCGAGTGCATTCAATCCGCGCACCGGGCTCGTCTACATTCCGGCAATCGAGCAGGGACGCATCTATGTCGATGCGGAAGGCGACTTGTCGCGGTGGAAGTTCACTCCGGGTCAGGTCATCAACAATGGGATCGGTCGGCCGCCTCCGGATCTTGAGGTCCCTCCGGGCGGCAACTCGTTGCTCGCCTGGGATCCAGTGAAGCAACGCGCGGCGTGGTCGGTGCCGCTGACCGGCAGCAAGAACGGCGCAATCCTGACCACTGCCGGCAATCTCGTCTTTCAGGGCAATGTCGAAGGCGAACTAGCCGCCTATGCCGCCGATACGGGGCGCAAGCTGTGGGCGTTCGATGTCGGCAATGGCGTCATGGCGCAGCCCATCAGCTACGCGGTCGATGGTGTCCAATACATCACCGTTCTGTCGGGTTGGCGTCTCAGCGGCCCTTCCGGAGCTGCACACGACTGGGACTATCACGCACAAAAGCGTCGCGTACTCACCTTCGCGCTCGACGGGAAAGCGCGTCTGCCGGATACGTCGCGGATCTCGCTTCCATTCGTGGACCCGAAAGATTTCGTCGTCGACGAGCGAAAGGCGCAGCTGGGCGCGGAGATCTACGCGCAGCGTTGCACGATTTGTCATGGGCCGGCACTGCAGTCCGGCGGCGCGGCGCCCGACTTGCGCAAGGCGAGCATGCCGCTCGCTTACGAATCATTGAAGGCAGTCCTGCACGACGGTGTGTTGGTCCGTAACGGGATGCCGCGTTATGCGGAGCTGAGTGCGCATGAGATCGAAGGACTGCTCCATTACATCAGGCAACAGGCACGACGGGCGCTCGAACGCCATTCGCGCGAAGTCGTGTCGTCAGAATCCAGACCGTACGAGAAGCGATGAAGATCAACGACGTCACGACTTATGAGGTGAAAGAGGAGGTTGCACTGGTCACGGTGGACTCACCGCCGGTCAACGCTCTGTCAGCGCCGGTTCGCGCAGGCATCGTTCAGGGCATGGAGCGCGCGCTCAAGGATCCGGCGGTCAGCGCGATCGTGCTCATTTGCGGCGGGCGCACGTTCTTCGCGGGTGCCGACATCAATGAGTTCGGCAAGCCGCCAGTCCAGCCCATTCTGCGTCAGGTGCAAGAAGTGGTGGAAAACTCCACGAAACCCGTTGTCGCCGCAATGCACGGGACTGCGCTCGGAGGCGGACTCGAATTGGCGTTGACCGCTCATTATCGCATCGCCTCCAGGACAGCTCGATGCGGTTTGCCGGAAGTCAAACTCGGTCTGCTACCAGGCGCGGGCGGTACGCAGCGCCTGCCGCGCATTGTCGGTGTGGAAACGGCGCTGGAAATGATCACGAGCGGCCGCCACGTTCCCGCAGTCGAGGCGCATTCGCTCGGGTTGATAGACGAATTGGCCGATGACGATGCGACGCTTCGAAGTGCAGCGATCGCATTCGCCAAGCGAGTGGTTGCCGAACGACGTCCGTTGCGACGGATTCGCGATCGGAACGAAAAACTCGACGAGGCGCGGGCACGACCGGGCCTCGTCGATGAGTTCCGCAAGGCCAACGCGCGTCAGTTCCGCGGATTCTTGGCTCCCGAATACTGCATGCGAGCCATCGAGGCGGCGTTGTCGCTGCCGTTCGACGAGGCTTTGAAGGAAGAGCGAAGGCTCTTCGACGAATTGGAACAGGGTCTGCAGTCGAAGGCGCAGCGGTATGTGTTCTTCGCCGAGCGTCAGGTTGCGAAGGTGCCGGACGTTCCAGCGGATACGCCGGTGCGAACCGTCGAGCAGGTCGCGGTGATCGGTGCGGGCACGATGGGCGGCGGCATCGCAATGGCTTTTCTCAATGCGGGCTTTCCGGTCGTGCTGGTCGAAGCCAACGCGCAGGCGCTGGAGCGCGGATTGGGGGTCATTCGGCGCAACTACGAGTCGACCGTCGCCAAAGGAAGGTTGACGCGCGAACAGGTCGATGAGCGGATGGCCAGACTGCGCAGCAC
>DATCLP010000290.1:0-3669 GCA_036563855.1 Steroidobacteraceae bacterium
ATCCTTACATGACGATCGAGCGATGGTGGTCGTTCGTCCGCGAGATCCGCGAGCTCGGGATCGAACGCATCAAGGGCGACCTCGTCATCGACAACACGTATTTCGCTCCTGTCGCCGGCTCGCGCGGCGATTTCGATCGACAGCCGCATCGTTCGTACAACGTGCTGCCCGATGCGCTGCTCGTGAATTTTCAAACGTCGAGATTCACGGTCGTGCCCGAGCCCGCAGCCGGTCGGCCGCGGATCGTCGTCAATCCACTGCCCGCGAATCTGAGGATCGAGAATCGTACGAGGCTCGGACGCGGACGCTGCCGCGGCCAGAACCGCAGCGTCATCTTCGCCGCGCCGGACGAAACCGCGAGCGAGATCGTCGTTGCCGGCACGATCGCGCCGACGTGCGGGCGTTACAGCGCCACACGCGCGATCATGAGCGCACCCGAGTTCGCGTACGGAACGTTCCGCACGCTTTGGACGGAATCCGGTGGCACGATCGACGGCGGTTTACGCCTCGCGAAAAGACCGATCGATTCGCGCCATTTCCATACGTTCGGTTCGGTTCCGCTCTCGGAAGTCATCCGGCTCATCAACAAGTATTCGAACAACGTGATGGCGCGTCACCTGCTGTTGACGCTCGGTGCGGAGAAATTCGGCCCGCCGGCCACGCCCGAATCCGGCGCGGATGCAGTGACCTCTTGGCTCGAGAGCCGTCGCATCGAAATCCCCGGGCTCTTCATCGAGAACGGCTCCGGACTTTCGCGCAAAGAGCGCATCACGGCGCGCGGGCTGGGCGAAGTACTGCAAGCCGCGTGGTACAGCCCGTACATGCCCGAGTTCGCCGCATCGCTCCCGCTTTCAGCGATGGACGGCACATTGCGCAATCGGTTCGCGGGTATGGAAGGACGTCTGCGACTGAAGACGGGACGCATCGATGACGTGAGCGCGTTAGCCGGATTCGTCTATGGCGCGTCGGGGAAGACGTATGTGCTCGCCGTCATCATCAATCATCCGCAAGCACACTTCGGTGTCGGCGAGGGCGTGCAGACGGAGTTGGTGAGGTGGGCAGCCAGCCAATGAGTGTTGCACAGCTTCGGCTGTGCATCGCTGGCCACAGGCTACAGGCAACAGTTTTTCGACTGCACGCCTTCGTAAGTGGTGAGTCGTGAGTGGAGGCGCGCGAAGCGCGTCTTCCTCTTCCCTTTCCCTTCTTCGCTCTTGCCGTTTCCCGTTTCCCTGTGAGTGTGAATGGTGAGCAGTGAAGGTCACCAATCTGTCCTTCTTCTTTCCTACAGTCCCACAGCCTTCAGCCTACAGCCTCGAACAGGAACCGGCGCGACACCCAAACGTTGCATCAGAAGAGTTTCTTGGGTCCGAAACGCAACACCGTGGGGTGAACGTTCACATCGGTTTTCTCGGGAGCTCAGCGTCGTCGCTACCTAGGAGTTTGGAATATGAGACTTGGAATCGTTGCAGCAGCCACATCGTTGACGCTCCTTGCAAGCAGCGCATTCGCACAAGAGAACGATCGAGGCTTTTACATCGGCGGCGGCTTCGGTGCATTCGATGTCAAGGTCGACGACATCGACGACACCGACGAGGCGATTTCGCGCATCGACGACGACGACAATTCTTGGAAAATATTCGCGGGTTGGCGCCTGAATCGATATGTCGCATTCGAGCTGAACTACATCGATTTCGGCGAGACGACCGGCACGACGGCAAGCGGTTCGAGCGGCGACTACGCCGTGGAAATTTCCGGTGTTCAGCCAGCCGTCTACGGCACGCTTCCGCTGGGTCCGATCGAGCTGTTCGCAAAGCTCGGCTACTACTTCTACGATGTCGATCTCCGCTTCGACTTCGACGACCTCGACTCCGAGAACTTCCGCGCAGACACGAGCGAGGAAGCCTGGTCGTATGGTGCCGGCGTCGGCATCACGCTCCTCGAGCGCCTCAACGTGAAGCTCGAGTACGAGAAGATCGATACCGACGTCATCGACGACTTGGATGCGATCTGGGCGAGCGCGGCTTGGAGATTTTGATCAGGCTATAGCTTGTAGACTTTAGCTGTAGAAAGGGCGCGCGTTTTTTGCGCGCCTTTTCTTTTGCCCCACGTCCCAAGGCTCCGAGCCCAGTCCTCAGAGCGGCGCATTCGCTGCGGTAACGATTCTCACAGGCACTCGCCTTCGTCCCCACCTGCCCGGTGACCCGGCGAATACGCCCGGAATCTGCGTGCCGCAATTGCGGCAAGCGCCTTTCGAATCGAGTCGCCATTCGCCGAGCTCGTACCAATCGCGTTCGATGACGCGCGTACCGCAACCATGACAGTAGGTGCTCGCGCCTTCGGGATCGTGAACGTTGCCGCTGTAGACGTAGCGCAAGCCGTTGCGGATCGCGATCGAGCGGGCGCGAGTCAACGTCGCAGGCGGTGTCGGCGTTTTGTCGCGCATCTTCCAATCGGGATGGAATGCCGTGAAATGCAGCGGCACGTCGGGTCCGAGCTTGTCGATGATCCATTGCGTCATCGCATCGAGCTCGGCGTCCGAGTCGTTCTCGTCGGGGATCAGCAGCGTCGTGATCTCGAACCAAACTCGAGTTTCGTGCTTCAGGAACTCGAGCGTCTCCAATACGGCACCTAACTCGGCGCCGCAGATCTTCCTGTAGAAGCGCTCCGTAAAGCCTTTGAGATCGACGTTCGCCGCGTCCATGCAGCTATAGAACTCGCGACGAGGCTGATCGCACATGTAGCCAGCCGTCACGGCGACGCTCTTGATGCCTCGCTCGCGGCAGGCCTGGGCGACGTCGATCGCATACTCCATGAAAATGACGGGATCGTTGTACGTGTACGCGACGCTCGCGCAGCCGAGACGTTGTGCCGCGTCCGCCAGATCCTCCGGGCTTGCGCGATCCTGCAAAGTATCCATCTCCCGGGACTTGCTCATGTCCCAGTTCTGGCAGAACTTGCACGCGAGATTGCAGCCTGCTGTACCGAACGAAAGCACCGAAGTGCCGGGCAGGAAATGATTCAGCGGCTTTTTCTCGATCGGATCGACGCAAAAGCCGCTCGAACGGCCGTAAGTGAAGAGCTTGACCTCGCCGCCCTCGACGCCGCGGACGAAACAAAGCCCGCGTTGGCCTTCGTGCATTCGGCACGCGCGCGGACAGACGTCGCATTGAACGCGTCCGTCGTCGGTCACGTGCCAGTATCGGGTCGGATGTGTCATAGAACCGGTCTCGCGGACGCCGGGAAATCTACGGTCTCGAAATACGTTCGCACCGCGAGTATGTTGCGCTTCATCGAAGCCGCGCTGAAGCGGCGAAATCGAGCGTTTGCCAGAGCAGCCTCTCGAGCGTCCAATGATGCGCCCGAATGGACCGAACACAAGCGTACGACCGCCTGCCGTCGCCGATTTCTTCTATCCGGGAGACCCGGTCCGCCTGCGCGACATGGTGGACCGCCTGCTTGCGCAAGCGCCGCTCACGGATGCGCCGCGTGATGCGAAGTCCTACATCGTGCCGCATGCTGGCTACATCTATTCCGGCATCGTGGCGGCCGCTGCGTACGGGCTCATGCAGCGCAGCGGACTGAAACCGCGTCGCGTCGTCGTCATCGGACCGAGCCACCGTGTTTACTTGCGAGGGATTGCGCTGCCGGAGGCAGGCGCCTTCCGTACTC
>DATCLP010000291.1:0-1719 GCA_036563855.1 Steroidobacteraceae bacterium
CTTCCTGGGTGAAGATTGCGATGGTTTCGGATTCGTACTTCTGTCGGACGAACGTGTCGCGCGCATCGCTCGCGAGTCCGGTCACCTCGTAGACGCCATGGAAGCTTTCGCTGAAGCGCCACCCTCGCCCATCCTCGCTGAAGTAGAAGACGCCGGCCAGGTACCTGAAGCGGTTGTCGAACAGCTCGCCGCTGATCTGGAACTCCTGACTGAACTGTTCGTCGTCGATTCTCTCGTGCGTCGAGGAAATCGTGAACGGCGACGTATCGCCGTCGACGCGTATTTCGGTCTCTAGCGTGCGCCAAGCGGTGATCGACTTGAAGCTGAAAGCGTCGCTCGGACTGATCGTAATCGTCGCCGAGGCACCGCCGATGTCGTAGTCGTCCTGCAGCGGGCTGCCGCTGTAGGTTGCGTACGCATCTCGAATCACCCAACGCGAGTCGTAGACCGTTCCCGCAGGCAGGCCGAGCGCGGCTGCCTGCACCGGTGCCGCGATTTCGTTGAAGCGCGCGACGAGCGCAGGAGGCACGTCATAGAACGAAGTCGCATGGGACAGCAATCCCGTGTTGCGTTGGCGACTGAAGTCGCCGCGCAGATCGAGCTCGGCGATATCGCTGAACTTTACGCGCAAGCCGCCGCGGACCACCAGGCGGTCTTCGTCGTTCGTGTCGATGCCGTCGAACAATCGCTTGCCGTAGCCGTCCGACGTGAACACACCGACCGCGAGCTTGCCGCCGACACGATCGTCGACGAGCGCTCCGTTGATGTGGCCCTGGGCATCCAGTCGGCCGTCTTCGCCGAATCGAAGGGCCACGCTTCCCTCTGCGGGGCCGCTCAGATTCGGTTGCGAGGTGATGACATTGACGGCTCCGCCGATCGTATTACGTCCGTACAGCGTCCCTTGCGGGCCGCGCAGCACCTCGATGCGCTCGATGTCCGAGATGCTCATGAGACCGCCGAGCGTACGCGCGAGATACACGCCATCGACGTACAAACCGACGCCAGGATCGGTCGGATACGCATAGTCGCCCGTACCCACGCCGCGGATCCAAGCGGCGTATGCCGATCCGCCCGCGGTCGGCCGGTTCGTGACGGTGACCTCGACGTTCGGCATGTAATTGGTGACGTTGCGAAGATTCGTCATGCCGCGCTGAGCCAGCGCCTCCGAATTGAGTGCGACGATCGAGAGCGGCGTGTCCTGCAGATCCTGCTCGCGACGCTGCGCGGTGACGATGATCTCTTCGAGTCGTGGTTCGTTGCCGGAACTTTGCGCGGCGCCGGTCATGGGCGTCAGGACGGCACCGATGGCTGCGCTCAGTAGTATCGATCGAGTCACCTGCGAATTTTTCATGTTCATCGTGTTCTCCCCCATTTCCCGTTTTCGGAACAACCCAGCTCGTTATCTCTGCTCTGACACACCTGCAACTTCAGCCCGACGGACGAGCTCCTCCTGAACTTCCGGCGAGAGCTGCGTGAAATAGGCGCTGCAGCCGCCGAGCCGAACGATCAGATCCGGAAATGCCGCGGGATTCCTTTGTGCAGCGCGTAGTGTTTCTGCATTCAGTACATTGAATTGAACGTGCTTTCCGCCTTTGGCGAAGTATTCGCGCACGGTTCGCGCGACGTTGCGCAAGCTTTCCGGGGTCGCGAACGCTTCGGGTCGCAAACACAGCTCCAGCGACATCGACTGCCATTGGCGTTGATCGACCTTCGCCGCAC
>DATCLP010000292.1:0-6503 GCA_036563855.1 Steroidobacteraceae bacterium
CCGGGACTGCTGTGCGCCTTTCTGTTACTGCCTGCAGGAAAGTAGCTATCGGCGTGGATGCGCGTGTACGCTTGTCGGTCGCGCCCGATCCGGCCGGCTGTAATCGCACACCCCGCTGGGGAAGATCTTCTTGAGCTGTGCGATCTGCCACGCCCCGAGCCCTTGCCAAGCGCGCGATTGTTTCCGTATTCGCGTACTTCGCTGCGTCGAACACGCACGTGACGCACGTCCTTCGTCGCCTACGATTTCTCTCCCACGATTCAGGAGGAGATCGCCATGGCTCAGCCAGGAAGCGCGACGCGCGGCACTCAGCCGGACACGTCGGTCCACCGAACAGATAAGGCGCTCGATCCGGAGCACGAGCGGCTCGATCCTTTCGTCGGCAAGTGGCACATGGAGGGTCAACAGCTTCCCGGACCTGCCGGGCCGGCTGCGGCCATCAGCGCGCTGCAAACGTATGAGTGGCTGCCGGGCGGTCAGTTCTTGATTCATCGCTTCGACGGACACATCGGACCGACGCAAGCCGTATGCATCGAAATCATCGGTTTCGATGCCGAGCGCAGGTGTTATCGCGCGCACACGTTCTACAACAACGGTCAGACGAATGTTTGGGATATCGAGCCGCGCGGCGACCGATGGGTCGTGCTCGGCGATTGGAATGCCGGCGGACGTGCGTTGAAGATTCGATGCACGACCACGTTCGCAGACGGCGGACAAACGATGAACGGCGTCTGGGAGCATTCGCAAGACGGCGCGAGCTGGCAGCCGTTTTGGAAGGTGGAGGCGAGGAAGGTGACCGGTCACTAGCTCGCGCACGTCCGTGCGCTCGCCGAATTGAGAATTGAGAATGGAGAATTGCTCCTTTCTCTTGTGCATTCGCGGATCGAGGCAGCGGGAGCGAAAGTGTCGCGGTAAAAGAGGAGGGGCGGCGCAGCACGCCGCGCCTAGCTATCGCCTGTGCACGGCAGTGCACTAAGCGCCGCTTCTGGCCGTAGCCCGTGGCCCTTCTTGCCAGAGCCCGGCGCCCAGTACCCAGAGCCCGCTAAACTAGAACAAACAACAACACGCGGGATCCCCTTGAGCGATCAAAGCCAATTCAGGTTATTCACGCAACGTCGGTTCCTGCCGTTCTTCGGAGCACAGGCGCTCGGAGCGTTCAACGACAACGTCTACAAGAACGTGCTCGTCATTCTCGCGACCTATCATGCGAGTACATACACGACGATGCCGCCGACGTTGCTCGCGAATGTCGCAGCGGGACTGTTCATTCTGCCGTTCGTCCTGTTCTCCGGCATCGCAGGTCAGCTCGCCGATCGCTATGACAAAGCCCTCGTGCTCAAAGTCGTCAAGGCGTGCGAAGTCCCTATCATGCTCGCCGCCGCCGTCGGCTTCGCCGCGCAGAGCATCGAGATGCTGCTTGCTGCACTTTTCATGATGGGTGTGCAGTCGACGTTCTTTGCGCCCGCGAAGTACGGCTTACTGCCCGAAGTGCTTGCAGACAAGGAGCTCGTGGGCGGCAACGGCTTGCTCGAGATGGGCACCTTCCTTGCGATTCTGCTCGGCACGCTCGCGGCCGGTCTGCTCGCCTCGCACGGCGATCTCGGCACGATCACGACGACGCTGATCGTCATCGCGGTCCTCGGATTCGTGTTCAGCCTCGCGATTCCGAAATTGACGCCCGCCGTACCGACGCTACGCGTCGACTGGCGCCCGTGGACGTCGACCTGGGACAACATTCGTGCGGCCCGCGAATCGCGCACCGTATTCCTGTCGATTCTCGGTATCTCGTGGTTCTGGTTCTACGGCGCGCTCGTGCTCGCGCAACTGCCGCTCTATGCCAAGGACGAGCTTGGCGGCAGCGAACAAGTCGTCACCGTGATGCTGATCTTGTTCTCGGCAGGCGTCGGTATCGGCTCGCTACTCTGCGAACGCTTATCAGGGCACAAGGTGGAGATCGGACTCGTGCCGTTCGGCTCGATCGGGCTCACTGCGTTCGCCGTCGATTTGTATTTCGCCACACCGCACGATCCCTTCGGCCAGGCGCTCACCGCTGCCGAGTTCATGCGCCAGCCGGGTGTTTGGTCCGTCAGCGCGTCAGCGCGTCATCGCGCTGCGCGGAGACAAGCGATAGCTCAGGACTTGTTCGCTTTGCGCCTCGGCTTCGTACGCCCGGCGGAGGTAGTGGCATCAGGCGTTGATTCAGGCACTCCCAATGCCATGTGACGCGCGCGCTCGCTGGCAGACGCGTACAGATCGGCGAGGAAATCCGCTGGCGATTCTTCGAGCGACCACGGTCGTGGCGGCGGCAAAGAGCGCAAGATTGCTGCCGGTGTCTGCGGCGGATCGAAGTTGAAGCGCAACGCCGGCAACGGCACGGGCGGCACCTCGTACTGGGCCCATGCTTCCGGCGACACTTCGACCGACGTCGGCGCAAGCTCTTGCCTGCGCGGCGTCTTCACATCTTCGTCGACGCCGCTACGCAATCGCGCAAGTGCCGCGAGCACTTGATCGCGCGTGCGTCCGCGGAGCTCGAAGAGCAAGAACGGATCGCGATCGAACGCTTCGCCCAACACGTAGTGCATGGCCGCAACGTGTTTGCACGGGCTGGCCCAATCGGGACACGAGCAATCCGTCTCGAGGTCGTGGCTCTTGCTCGGAAACAAGCTGCGTTTGCAGCGACGGAACACTGTCTCGATGTCGGGCGGCATCTGGCCTGCTAGCAACAGCGCCGCGTAGCGCGCTTCTTGCGCCATGATCTTGATCGCCATGTTCCATTCGGCGTTCGTGAACACATCCATGCGCAAGCTCACGTCATATTCTTCGGTGCCCGTGACGGTAGCGGTGACGAGGCCGGGTGCAACCTTGAGATCGTGTACGCGCCCAGTCCGAGCGTAAGTGCGTCCGCGGCCGAGCCGGCTCAAGTAGTCGCGCGAGAAATGCTCGAGCGCCTCGATCCAGCGCTGACCCCACCACGTGGTGCCCATCTCGCGGACTTTGATGCCCTGCTGCGGAGGCGGACGTTTTCGTTTCGAGAACTCGTCGAACGTCATGCGGGCACCTCGCTCTTGCGGCGGCGCTGACGTTGCGCGCCTTGGATCGACTCGCCGTCCTCTCCGGCATCCACTTCGCCGATGTCTTCGGAGATGACGGCATCCGGCGCAAGCGAGAACAGATCGCGCAGCTCTTGATCGTTCAGTTCGGTGATCCACTGTTCGCCCGCACCGACGATCGATTCAGCAAGCTCGCGCTTGCGCTCCAGGAGCTCGTCGATCTTTTCCTCCACCGTGCCGGCACAGAGCAGCTTGTGCACTTGTACGGACCGCCGTTGACCGATGCGATACGCACGGTCCGTCGCCTGATCTTCAACGGCGGGATTCCACCAGCGGTCGTAATGAAACACGTGATTCGCAGCGGTTAGGTTCAGACCCGTGCCGCCCGCCTTCACGGACAGCACGAAAATCGGCGGCGATCGCGAATCATCCTGTTGGAAGCGTCGCACCATCTCGTCGCGGGCACCTTGCGGTACGCCGCCATGCAGGAACGGCACGCTCACGCCGAATACACGCTCGAATTCCTGAACGAGCCGCTCGCCCATTTCCCGATATTGAGTGAAGACGAGCGCGCGATCGCCTTCGGCCAGGACTTCTTCCAGCATTTCGAGAATGCGCTGCAGCTTGCCGGATCGACCGGCCAACGGTCCGGGCTCGCCCAGATATTGCGCAGGGTGATTGCAAATCTGCTTGAGCGCCGTGAGCAATGCCAACACGCGGCCGCGGCGCTCGATGCCTTCGGCACCTTCGATCTTCGCAAACGATTCGTCGAGCGCCGCCTGATACAGCGACGCCTGCTCGCGCGTCAGCGAGCAAATGATCTTCATCTCTTGCTTGCTCGGCAGATCCTGAATGATCGTCGGATCGGACTTGAGCCGCCGCAAGATGAACGGTTGCGTTAGACGCTTCAGCTTCTCGGCAGGCTCGGCCTGGCCGTAGCGTTCGATCGGGATCGCAAACGTGCGGCGAAACTCCGCTTGCGGACCGAGAAAGCGCGGATTCAAGAATTCGAAGATCGACCACAGCTCGGCCAAGCGATTCTCGATCGGCGTACCCGTGAGCGCGACTCGGAACTGCGCCTTGAGCGACCGTGCCGCTTGAGCCGTGCGCGAAGCAGCATTCTTGATGTTCTGCGCTTCGTCGAGCGCTGCCACCGACCATTCGACGCTCGAAAGAATCGGCCAATCGCGTCGGAGCAGTCCGTAAGTCGTAAACACGACCGTTCCTGGTTGGAGCTCACTGAACGCCGACGCATCCCGTGCACGCTGCGGCCCGTAGTGACGCACGAACGGCAAGCTGGGCGCGAAGCGCCGCAACTCGCGTTCCCAATTTCCGACGACCGAGGTGGGGCACACGAGCAACGTCGGAGCTGTGTCGCCGAGGCGCCTTCGATGCAGCAGCAAAGCGATGAGCTGCACGGTCTTGCCGAGGCCCATGTCATCCGCAAGACAAGCACCCAGCCTGAGATCGCTCATCGTTGCAAGCCAACCTGCGCCGCGCACCTGATAAGGACGCAGCGTGCCGACGAACGTATCCGGAACATCGAATTCGCTTGCCTCGGGCGCTGCACGCAGGCGTGCAAGCACATCGGCCAATCCGCCTTCGACGGCAACTTCGATCGGCAGCGAGGTTTGCGCGGTGCGTTCAGCCGCGCCGAACGCCGCCGCCAGACCTTCGTGAGCTGCAAGCGTGCCGCCCTTCTGTTCGAGCAATCGAATCGCTTCATTGATCTCGCGCGAATCCACGGCGACCCAGCGCCCGCGATGACGCACGAGCGGCGCCTTCAACTTCGCGAGCTCCTGCAGCTCGTCGACAGTCAAAGTCTCTCCTGCCAACTCCGCCTGCCACTGGAACGCCAGCATCGTGTCGAGCGAAAGACCGCCTTGAGCGCCGCCTTTGTCCGTCGACACGCCTGAAGCGCTAGGCGAGCTCAATCGCATGCGCATCCGCAAACGTCGTTGACCGGTGCGCGTGAGCTCCGCGGGAAGAATGACGCCGAGACCGGCTTCGATGAGCTGCGGCGCGGCGTTGTTCAAGAACTCCCACGCGACAGCGCTCTTCATGCTGATCGACTCCGGTCTCGCTTCGTGCAAGCTGGCTTCGATCGGCGGGAACAATCGGCCCGCAATCGCAAGCCCTGCAAGCAAGTGTTCCTGCGCGGACCGGGCGCTGCTTGCGATGCCGCGGCGAATCGATGCTCCGCCTCGATACACATCGGCCGCTGGCATCAAGAGGCTCGGATCGCGTGCCGACTGCAAGAAGTAGCGCAATGTGAAAAGCGCGTCGTCGCCGTGCGATGCGCTCTCGTCGACCTCCGGCAAATCGAGACGGAAGCACGCACGTGCCTCGCCGCTCACACCTGCAAGCGGTTTGATCCATGCCTTCAGATCGTCCGTGAGCAGACGTTCGGCAAAACCTTCGCCCGCGAACTGCGCGTTCGGTTCGTGCAATGCGCGCCGCCAACGCTGCTCCCAAGTTGCGCGCGGCTGGGCTCGCGTCGACACATCCGTGCGCATCAGGGTATCGGCGCAGGCATTCAGGAAATGCTCGAGCAGCGCATCCGGCGTCCACACCCGCGCGATCCGCGGCTGCTGGCCGCGGCGACTGCGGCGATTCATCGATGCGGGAATTGCATGCGCCGCGGGCGGGAACGAATTCGCGAGTCGCGCAAATCTGTCGGCATCCTCGCCGAGGAGAATCGAGGCGCACCAGCGAGCTTCGGTATGCGAATTTCGCTGTTCGATCGTCGGAATGACACGACCGCGCGCAACCAAATCGAGCGCAAGCTTGGCGGCAGCCGTCCACGTCGCGACCGACGCCGGCAACTGGCTCGCTTCGGCGACTCCAATCGAGGCAAGCGCAGGCACCCCAACCTGCAAATCGATTGCGAGCCCCGCCACTTCATCGGCGATGCCGGTGTCGAGCACGCAGCGTTGAGTCGCAGGCTGACCAAGCGAGGCGAATGGCATTTGCTGCGCATTCGCGCCCCACAAGAACAGACGCGGCCGCGCCGGATCCGGCACATATAGTAGGTGTGCGCCTTCGCTCCTCACTGTCTCTCGTCATCGCAGACGACTTGCCTGCGCCCGCCAGTATCTGATCAACACGAATCCCGTTGCCATGCCGCCCAGGTGGGCGAAGTGCGCGACGCCCTGTGCCGTTTGCGTGATCCCCAGATACAGCTCGAGCAGCCCGTACAACGTGACGAACAACCAAGCCGGCATCGGAATAGGCGGAAACAGCAGCATCAGCTTGCGATGCGGCCACGCCATCCCGAACGCAAGCAACAACCCGAAGACACCGCCTGAGGCGCCGACCGCAGGAACCAAGCGCATACCGGCAGCCTCGACGACGATCAAGTGCATGAGCGCCGCGCCGATCACGCACAGAAGGTAGTAGGTCAGATAGCGGCGCGGGCCGAACAGCCGCTCGACCTCCGAGCCGAACATGTAC
>DATCLP010000293.1:0-4783 GCA_036563855.1 Steroidobacteraceae bacterium
ACTACTATCAAGCCGTCGACCAGGGTATTCGCGGAGCCAGCCAAGGATCGAGCGAGCTCAAATGGCGCACGATGAATCTGCCGGCAGACTTGCGCGGCAAGACGGTGCTCGACATCGGCTGCGCGGAAGGCTACTTCTGCATGCAAGCAGCACGGCGCGGCGCAACGGTGACCGGAATCGATACCGGATTCAGCGCGCTGCTGTGTGCTCGTCTGCTCGCACGCCGTGCCGGATTGAAAATCCGCTATTGCATGGGTGTCTTCCCGAATCTCAGACTGGACACGACGTTCGATTACGTTTTCTGTCTGTCGGTCCTGCATCACCTCGTGTCCACCAAAGACATCTGGAAGGTGCTAAGCGACCCTGCGCATCGATCGGATCTCGACAAGATGCGCAGTTACTTGGCCGTGCTGCGCGGCCTGACGTCCCCGGGCGGAACGTGCATTATCGAAATGCCGTACGAATACGCGGACAGCAAGTCCCGTGAGACGGTGGACTTCTCGCGCTTCGAACAAGAGCTGGTTCTCGCCGGCTTCGCGTCCGCCGAAACGCTGGGCAGCTGGCCGCACGCGCCGTCGAACCGAGAGCGCAAAGATCGCATCCTCTACGCGGCTCATGTTGCCGGGACATAAAGTTCTCGTTGCCTGGACGAACGGTCGGCGAGCCGCCGCCTATCTCCTAGAAGATGAGATCGGGCGAAAGTGCGTTCTCAAGCATTACCGGCCGGGCAATCTCCCGATCATGATCAAGGAGATGATCGCCCTGCGTTGTCTGGCAACCCTCGATGTCGCGCCGCAAGTCCTGTCGTATGAGCTCGCTGCGAGCACATTGATATTGTCGTACGTTCCGGGCGAGCGAGTGCTCGAGTGGGTGCTGCGCCGTTACGGCGACCGCGGCCTCGATCTGGCTCAATTCGCGAGCGCGCACGGCCTCTCCACGAACGAGCACGTGCAACGCGCATTCGAACGGTTTCGTTCCTCGACGGATACGCAAGCGCTCGCACTTCGAGAAGCCATCGTCGATACTTACCGCCGCCTGCATCGCGTCCACGTCCTGCACGGCGATCCGGGCCCGCGCAACATCATCTACGACGGCAAACGCGCGTATCTCATCGATTTCGATCAAACCCGCCCCAGCCTCTCGCCCGCACGAATAGAGGCACGGGGACTGAAAAAGTGGTACGGGATCGACCTGCTCGCGGAGAGGAGCGAGGCTGTAGGCTATAGGCTATAGCCTGCAGCAAACGCGCGGCGCGCGTATATTTCGCCTCTCCCTGGGGAGAAGCCCGGCAGAGCGTAGCGTGCCGGTGAGGGGAGCGCGCATGCGCACCTCATCCTGCAGCCTACAGTCTCCAGCCTATAGCCCGTTCAGCGGAACATCCGCTGAACAAGTAATGCGACACAATCGCCTCCGCCGCAGGTGGTTGGAAAATGCCACCGGCGTTGTCCGGGCAGTGCGTAATCTCGCCAACGAAGAGTTGCCTGCCGTCGCTGTACAAGTCGATGCGCACGAACCAGAAATACTTGCTCAGTCTGGCGGCGACTTCGAGCATCTCCGAAAGATTGTGCGGCTTCGGCACGATCTTGTCGGTGCGCGGATACTTGATCGAAAACGGTTGCTCGTTCCAGTGCGCATCGAAGTACTTACGCTTGTGCTCGATGTGCCTGTCGACATCGACCTGAATGAGCTTCGGAACGCCGTCGACGCAAAAGATCTTGTAATCCTCGACGTTCGTACGGCCGAACAAGAGCGGCTCGACGATGACCTTCGGCCTCAAGTTCTTATAGTTCGCTTCGCGCCCGGATAGGTAATAATTCACGCCGAACCAGCTCTTTATCTTCTCCCGATCGACGGGCTCGCCGTTGCGGCGAAAGATTACTCGCCCGCTTGCATGCGTCGGCTTGATGCAGCAGTCTGGAGGAAACTCGAACCTATCCACTTCCTCGACACTGCGTAACACCGCGATCGTCGGAATGTTGTACCGATCCCCGACGATCGCCTTGACGAATAGCTTGACGAATTCCTTGTCGGTCACGAACACGCGCAGCGGATCCAGGATCTCGTTCGAAGTCTTGATGCGATAAATCACGTCGTTGTAGATCGGCGCGTTCTTCGGCAGGCGTTTCTGAAACGTCGCGAATCGAACGCACGAGAACAAACGGTCGCCGAAACGATTGTGCGGCAACGACCGCATGAACGCCCAATAAAGAGCGGCCAAGAAGCGCCTAAGCATCGGCTTCGGGGAGTTGGGATGCCCTCCGTGGGCCGGCTCTGTACGCGAGACATCGTGCCGACCGCGGGACTCCCGCAGCTCGATCCCGGAACCTGCAGAAATTGGCATGCGAGTGCCGCTCATGCGGTAACTCCTGCGCTGCGTGCCGCGTGCAGCAGCTCCTTGACCCGAGGACGATGAATGACGAGCGGCGTCTTTCCGGAAGCCGTGCGTTCGAGCGATTCGACGCACTCGATCTCGATGCTCATTTCGCGCGGTACCTTCAAGCGTGCGTTGTGCATGAGTTGCTCTCTGTCGCGCGCGCTGAAGCCCGGCGCTGGCAGCACGAGAACGCGAATGTGATGCACGTCCTCCTGCACGACCTGAATCCTGAGGATGTGCGGAACGCCGCGCGGAATGTGATCGATACCGACGAGTTTGCTGCCCTTGGGCGAGAGCAACACATCGCCGTCGCGTCCGACGATGCCCACGAACGGCCGCAACCCGAAAGCGACCTCCTCGAGCTCCTTCGCACCCCACGCTCGGGGCGTGAGCATCAAATCGCCCGTGCGATAGCGCACGAGCGGCATCGCATCGTTCCACAAAGAGGTACCGACGATCTCATAAGTACACAGGTCTCCGTCGACGGAATGAGGAATGAACTCAACGAAAGCGTAGCCAGGGACGAAGTAATAGGCGCCGGGCGTCTTGGCGTAAGCGAACGCGACGCGTTCCGCCTGGCCGTAGTAGTCGATGAGCTTGCAGCCGAGCACCTCCTGCGCAAACGTCCACACTTGCGGGTGCAGCTTCTCCGAAGCCGACATGACGCGCGGCACATGCAGCTCCAATTTCTCCTGCGCGACGAGCTGACACAGCGACTCTAGAGAAGTCGGATATACCCAAAGCAAGTCGGGCCGGAAGCGTGCGAGCTCGTCGATGTACATACGCACGGTGCTCGCGGATAAGTGATTCGTCGAGAATATCAGCCGGCGGCCGCCGATCGCGTACGTCCAGTACGGCGGCGATGTATCCGAGACGTCCTTGACATTGTCTCCGCGCAGCACGGCGATGCGCGCGGTGAACGGATCCGAACCGAGCTCCATGATGACTTGGTCGATGCATACCTGCTCGACGACGACGGACTGAGGCGAACGGATCAGCTGCAGCGGCGTACCCGTCGTGCCCCCTGTGTTCGCTCGCGCGGCGAACCAAGTGTTCGTCGTGTGGAATGCGCCTGGGTCGTCGCGTACGAGCTCCTTGCGCATCATCGGCCACTTTTCCAGCGTCGGCGGCGCACCGAGATGCCGGCCGTACGGCGTGCGGCTCGCGACGTGCAGCACTCGCTCGAGCCGCGCCTTCGTGAAGGCGATGCGCTCCTCGAGGCTCGCGTTGCGAAGCGCAAGGAGCTGCTGCCGAAGCTTCCCGTAGTACAACGGATTGCGACGAACGAACCGCTCGCCGATCGCAAGGCGTCTCAACCGATCGTCGATCTTTAGCAATGCGTTCCCGTTCGCCATGATCAACCCAATACCGTGCCGTAGATCCGTGCGAGCTCGGCACTGAAGTGCGACACGTCGAATTGTTTCGCGCGTTGCCGTGCACGCTCGCCAAGTTCTATCCGCAGCGACTCGTCCTCCATCAGCCTGCGCATCGCGGTCTGTAACGCCGGGACGTCGCCGGGCTCGATGAGCGCACCTTCGCGACCGTCGGTCACGACATCAGGGATGCCGCCCACATTCGTCGTGATCACCGGTAAGCCGAACGCCATCGCTTCGAGCAATGCCATCGGCAGACCTTCGCGGTACGAAGGCAGCAAGAACACGTCGCTCGCGGCCAACAATGCGTTGCGCTGCTCGGCGTCGACCCATGAGTGCAATTCGATCGCCCTTGCGTGCTCGCCCGCACGAGCAATCAGGGCTGCCGCATCGCCGTCGCCCGCGAACACAAGCCGTGCGCGACGACGCAGCTCGTCCGGCAGCGAAGCGAACGCCGCAAGGATGTCGAACACGCCCTTTTGCTCGCCGATGCGCCCTAGAAACAAGAATTGCACGCGATCGCGGCCTCGGCGCTCAGGCACGCGCCGGGGTAGTACGGTGGGATTGTTCAAGATCGAGACTTTGCTCGACGTAACTCCCAGACGACGAATGTAGAAATCGCGCCACTGCGTCGAAAGAACGATCAAGCGATCCGCGCGAGCGAAAGTTCGTTGCAGGAGACGCTGCAGAAACGCGGGCAAGCCGTCGAAGAATTCATCGAATGCGCCCCCATGTGCATGGAGAACGAGCGGCCGCCCGGCGCGCAGCGTCATGCTCGCAAGGATCATCTTGCGCAACGTGCTGCCGCGCGAGGCAAAATGGATGTGCACGAGAAGCTTTCGGTCCTGACGCAGGGCACGATGCAACGCGAGGATGGACCCCATGAATGCACGAAGTTTTCTCCAAAAAGCACCATCCACTGTCGTGGCGATGTGATGGAGCTCGACCGTTTGCCCAATGGAATCGACGATCATGCGCTCCACCGCGGACACGCCGCCCTTGACCGACAATGCCGGTCCTAGCTGCAGCACAACAG
>DATCLP010000294.1:0-19463 GCA_036563855.1 Steroidobacteraceae bacterium
ACGACGACGAGCGAGTACTGCGCGAGCTGAGCTTGGTCGGCAGCCGACGCCGCTAGTTTCTCGACCACGAGCCGTGGTGCGGTCAAAGATTCGATCGCCGCGGCGAAATACGCGCTTTCGTCGCTCGCTGTGTCGCGCGTAACGAGCAGAACCTTCGGATCGGAGCTTTGCAGAACGAGGAAATGGCGATCGTCGCTGGCGATGGCATCGGGAGGTTCGAGTCGCACTTCGATACGACGTGCCCCGCTTCCGGATTCCAGCGCGAGATCCGGGAACTCGACTTCGAGGTCGCGAATGGCAGGCACTGCAACTTCTTCCACTCCGCCACCCTCGCCGGCGCGCTGCGCAGGCTCCAACGGCGGTGGGAGCGCCGGAAACTCGATCGTCCGACGGCCCGCCTCCTTGCCGTCGATCGTCAGGACGACTTCTCTGCGCTCTGCGCGCGGCGAATTCGTCGCAACTCTCGCGACGAGCCGTCGTGCATCGGTCGGCGCAAGCCCTACGGCGCTCACGTAGGTGTTCACATTGCCTTCGATTCCGTCTTCGCGTGCGACATCGTGCAGCACGAGCTCGGTGTTCGGCGGAGGCTCGAGGTCTGCAAATCGTAGCGGGCTCGCCGATTGCTGTAAGTCGGTAATGAAATGAATTTGCGCCGGCATGCCCGGCTCGCCGAGCCAACCGCGCGATGTCGTCATCAGCAAGCCGTAGTCCAACCGTTCAACGCCAGGCTTCAGCGTCCGAAGCTGCGCCCGTAACGCCCCGGCGTCGCTCGCTGCAACAGGTTCATGAATAACCTGGATGCGCCGTCCCGATGCAGCCACGAGCATGACGCGGTCGCCTGCGCGTGCACTGTTGATCACCGCTTCGGCCTCCGCGAGCGCGCGCTGCCAACGTTCTCCATGTTGCATCGACATCGAGCCGTCCATGACGATCGCGTGCAACCGCGCATTGCCGCTGCCGGCGGGCACGACGTCGGCTGGAACGAGCGGACCCGCGAACGCGAGCACGAGCAGGATCAAGAGCAAAATACGCGCCGCAAGCAGCAGCCAATATCGCAACGTGCGCTGCGCCGTACGTTGCGTCTCGCTCGGCTCGACGAACATGAGCGACGCAAACGGATGCTGCGTCGGATTTGCACGCGCAACCCGATGCAGCCAAATCGGCACCCCGATGGCGAGCAGTCCGGCGAGAATGAAGGGAGCGAGGAACACAGCTCAGGTTCCAATTGAGAATTGAGAATTGAGAATTGAGAACGAAAAACGGTGAGCAGTTGATAGTTGATAGTTGACAGTTGACAGCGAGAACGATGTGCCAACCGACAGCCCCTTTTCGCCATTCACTTGCATTCTCTCGTTCATGGTCAATTGGTCCTGCTCTCTCGTACTTCGCTGTCAACTATCGACTAACCCTTCATCCTTTCCCGCGCCGAAACACCAAGTAACGACGCAGGGCGTCGTCCAAAGGATCCGTCGTCGTAATCAGCATTTGGTGTGCGCCGACGCTTGCGGCGGAAGCGCGCAGCGCTTCGAGGTGAGCGTTCAAGCGCTCCCGGTACTTGCCCTCGAGATAATCGGGCGAGACGTTTACGAGCTCTTCGGTTTCCACGTCCTTCAATACGACGGATTCGTTCCAATCGGGTCTCAGCTCGCGCGGATCGAGCACCTGAACGATCATGATGTCGTGCCCGTGATAGGCGAGTGGCAGTACGGCGCGGGTCATCGCAGCCGGGTCGCAGTACAAATCCGAGATCACGACGACCAGTCCACGGCGCGTCAGGTGCTCGCGGAACATGTTGAAACAGCCGGCGAGGTCGGTGCGTCCGCCGGCCTCGACGGCATCGAGCGCGTGCAACAACGCGTGGAGGCTTCCGGCTCGGCTCGTCGCTGGTCGATACTGACGCAACTTCTCGTCGAATACGATGAGCCCGACTGGATCGTGCTGCTGAGTCGCCAGATACGCGAAAGCTGCCGCAATGAATTTGGCGTACTGCAGCTTCGTGATCGTGTGCGAGGTATAGCCCATCGAAGCGCTCGCATCGAGAAGCAGCATGAGACGCGTATTCGTCTCGCCTTCATAACGGCGCACGTAGGTACGTTCGGTACGCGCGTAGACGTTCCAATCGACGAATCGCGGATCGTCGCCTTCTGTATAAGCGCGGTACTCCTTGAACTCCTGGCTGAAACCGAAATGCGGCGAGCGATGCAGGCCCGTCAAGAAACCTTCCACGGCCGTGCGTGCCACGAGCTCGAGATTCGCAAGGCTCGCGAGCGTCGTCGGCGGGAGGAGGCGTTGGAAGGCGGAGGACATAGGGCACTAGGGAGTTGACAGTTGATAGTCGACAGTTGACAGCGGATGGCGCGCGTTCGCGCGCCTCTTTCCAAAGCGCAGTGCCCAGCGCCCGACAGCCCTCTCGCTCATCGGTAGATCACTTCCTTCAACACATCATCCACCGTCTTGCCGTCCGACTCGGCTTGATAGTTCGTGAGCACACGGTGGCGCAGCACCGACGGTGCCAGCACGTGCAGGTCTTCGTTCGTAACGTGATAGCGGCCTTCCATCAGCGCGCGCGCCTTGGCCGCAAGACACAAGAACTGCGTTGCGCGCACGCTCGCCCCGTACCTCACATACTTGCGTACCGCCTCCGGCGCAGAAGGTTCGTTCGGACGCGTTGCGCGGACCAGATCGACAGCGTGCCGCCGGACCTGCTCCGAAATCGGCACCTGGCGCACGAGCCATTGGAACTTGATGATCTCCTCGGCATTCGTGCACGGCTGGATCTCGGGCAGCCCGATCCGCGACGTATTGCGATCGACGACGATCGCCTCGTCCTCGGCGCTCAGGTAATCGAGCAGCACATTGAATAAGAAGCGGTCGAGCTGCGCTTCCGGCAACGGGTAAGTGCCTTCCAGCTCGATCGGGTTCTGAGTCGCGAGCACGAAGAAAGGCGGCGTCAGGCGATGCGTCGTGCCGCGCACAGTCACCGAAAGCTCCTGCATCGCTTCGAGCAGCGCAGCTTGGGTTTTCGGCGGCGTGCGATTGATTTCGTCGGCGAGCACGACGTGCGCGAACAGCGGGCCGGGCACGAACGTCCACTTGCGGTGGCCCGTCGTGATGTCCTCTTCAATGATGTCCGTACCCGTGACGTCGGTCGGCATCAGGTCCGGCGTGAATTGAATGCGCTTGAACGACAGGCCGAGCGCGGTGGCCAGCGTGCGCACCAGCAGCGTCTTGGCCGTGCCGGGCATGCCTGTGATCAAACAGTGGCCGCCGACGAGCAAGGTCAGCAGCAAGTGGTCGATGACTTCGTCCTGACCGACGATGATCGTTCTCACGCTCGATCGAATCGTCGTCATCCGCTCCTGGAACAACGCGACCAGCGCGCGGGTATCGTCTCCGGCGAGCGCCTCGGGCACGGAATCATTCATTGCGTTTTCGCTCCTCGATCATTTGCAGCAGCAATGCCTGCGCGGGTTTGTAGTGCGGCGCCGTTTCCAGCGCGTCCAAGAGATGTCGTCGCGATGCCGCACGGTCGCCGAGCGCACGTAGCGCTCGCGCCATGCCGAAGTGCGCCGGCGCCGGATCGTGCGGGCTCAGTGCGAGCTGTACGCGAAACTCGCGCAGCGCCTCTTCGTGATTGCCAGCAGCGAGATAACGCTCGCCGAGCACGATATGCTGATCGCCGTTCAGCGGATCGACGTAGTTGAGCGCCGCATACACTTCCAGCGCCTCGCGCTCCCGGCCCGCTTCATCGAGCCAACGTGCCAGCTCGCGAAGCGCTCCTGGATCCCAGCCGCCGGCGGCGCGGTAGTCGAGCAACGTCTGCAACGCTTGCGCGCGGTTGCCGGATTTGTCGAGCGCACGCGCAAGTAAGAGGTACGGGCTATTCGGACCGCTGTGCTCGGGATAGAGCTCGACCGCTCTGCGCGCAGGTTCGATGGCATCCTGCCAGCGCGACTCGGAAAGGGCCTTGGCCGCAAGCTGATATTGCCGTTGCCAATCGTCCATATTCGCAAGCAATGCCTTGTAGCGCTCGCGCACGAACGCATCGAATTGCTTGTCGAACTCTTCAGTCGAGATCCTGAACGTATCCTCGACCGCGTCCTTCGTCGTCGTGTCCTTCGTGAATTGCTTGAGCAATGCAACGAGCCGATCGAAGCCGAAGCGCTGCTCGATGAACAGGCAGACGAGCCCCGCCTGCATATAAGAAACCTGCACTTGATCCGGATATTTCGGACGAATGAATCCGGAATCGAGATCGGCGATCGGCAGGAGGCGGTTCTCATGCAATGCTGCAATCGTTTCGGGCGTGACGACGACACCCGGCGTCGGTCCGGTGCGCCATTCCTCGAACACCGAAATGCCTTCGCTCAACCACCGCGGCACGCGGTGATCCGTGACTTCCAAGGTGAAGACGTGCGCCATCTCGTGCCAAAGCGTCGAGCCCCAATGAAACTCGCCGGTCGCCCGTCCGGCGGGGCTATCCATCGCAACCAAATAGCCGAACGTCACGCCGAGCAAGCCGATGCCCGGCAATGCCGCGACGCGCACTGCGAAGTCGTCGTGGTTCGGATAGAGCTCGAGCGCGATTGGCTCGCGCGGCTCGAATTGATAGCGCTTTGCAAACGTCTCGATGCTCTCCGCCGCAAGCTTGCGCACGTACGGACGCAGCACATCGGCTTCCTTGGGATCGAGCCGCGTGCGCAACTCCAGATCGAACGTGCCGCCGTTGGCCGACGGAATCTGCAACGTCGTGGACGACACTTCGAATTTGTCGACCTGATCGAGCAGACGCAGCGTGTTGACGGTCGTAGCGCTGAAAGGGTCGCCCGAGTATGCAGTCGTCAAATGAATGCGCGCTTGTGCGAAATCGCCCTCGCGTAGCAGGTTCGCACCGAGCTCGGCATGCGCCGACCAGAGGTCAGGCTGCACTTCGACGGCACGCTTGAGCAGCTCCGTGGCTTGGCGGTAGCGCCGGCGCATGACTTCGAAGTGCGCCAGTTGCTCGAAGATCGCGCCGTATCGCGGGTTGTACGCCAGCGCCTTCTCGATCCATTGATCGCGGCGGCGTCCCTGTTCGAGCTGCTCGAGCACAGCGCGCAATGCATAGACCTCGAGCGGCGGCAGACGCTGTTTGTCGACGAGCTGTTGGGCACGATCGAGTGTGGCGTCGACGGTCTCGAGCTGGCCTTCTTCGAGATCCATGCGCGCCTTCAACAGGTACGCCTCGATCAGCGAATCGTCCTGTTTCAAAACCTCCTCGACGATCGTCCGCGCCTGACCCTCGAAGCGCTGCGCGAACACTTGCGCCATCCCGAGCTTGGCATACACATCGTTCTGCGAACGCTGCAGCGCTTCCTGAAAGAGCGCCAATGCGTCGCCGTGTTGATGCGTCTGCAGGAACAGTCGTCCCCAGCGGGTTCTCGGCTGCGCGGAACGATCGTTGCGGGACGTCGCTTCCCGAAACAGCGTGTTCGCTCTTTGGACATCGCCGAGCGCCCAGGCGGCTTCGGCTTGCGTGATCAGATTGCCTGAGGTCTCGAGCAGGCGCCGGTAGCAATCGCGCGCTTGCTGAACGCGCCCGCGATAGCGGGCATCGTCGCACGGACGCAGCTCGGTCGCGCGGCGCGGATCGTAGTCGATCGTCTGTGCGAACGCGGGCACGCTGCAGAACGACAGCGTTGCAAGCAGGAGACAATGCATAGCGGAACGCCGGATCATTCGCTCTCTCCCCGCAGCACCGCCTGGCGCGCATCGATTTTCTGCTGGAGCATCGCCAATCGCACGAGCACGCCCTCGAGCTCGTCGTAGTACGCATCCGGCTCGAGCGTCGCCTTACGTTGCTTGAGCGCATCGAGATCGCGCTCGATTCCGGCGCGCTCCGTGTACAACGCGCTCAGCAACTCATCGGACGTTGCCAGCACCGCGTTGCCGAATCGCGCAACAGCGATGCGCTCGGCGCCGCGGCCTTCGAGACGTGCATGCTCGGTCGCGAGCGCTACTTCGGCCTTGAATGAGTCGGCGACGCGACGGTTGGCAAACTCGAAGGCTTCCGCCGCGGTGACGACGTCGTCGCGATTCGTGTCAGCCTGTTTCGTCGTGACGGCTTCGAGCCAGTACTGTGCGAAACGCGTTGCGGTTCGTTCGCCGCCGCTCTTCGTCGCGCTGATCACGACGCGGTTGTCGCGCTTCCAGCGGTCGATCGCCGCGCCGCTCGCGCTCGTGCTGTTCACGATGAGCTGATCGCGCGCGGGCAATTTGTCGAACAAGGTTGCAAGCTCGCTGCCCGTGATGTCGGGCCCGGGCAGGTTGAATCGGTACTCTTCGCCATCGTAGGTGCCGTGACCGATCAGCACGATGAGAACCTGATCGTCGCGCTTCGTACGCGAGGCCAACGCGCGCAACTCCTTACGAACGTTGTCGCGCTGTGCTTTCTCTCCGTACAACACCGTCACGCGCGACTTGTCGCCCGCGAGCTTCTCCGTTGCTTGCGCAAGCGCTGTCGCCTGATTGCGGAAGCGCTGCTCGTACTGCTGCTCGCCGCCGAGCCCCGCGATGATGAGCGCATGCGTGTCGCTGAGGGCCGGTGCGGTGACGAGCAGACTCGCAGCCAAGAGCAAACTGCTGGCCGTAGCCCGTAGCCCGTGGCCCGCAGCCCCAGAGAAACCAGCATCGCGTTCAGCGATTCCGACTCCCCCTCTCCTCGGGGAAAGGGCTAGGGGTGAGGGGATCGCGCGAAGCGCGTGACACATCTTCACCCGGCTCACAACCGTCCCCACGACAACCGCAGCAGCCACTCGCCGAGCTTCAGCAAGAGGAGCACGATGAAAACGATCGGCAGATTCCAAAGATCGAGCGTCTGCCGTTCGACGATGCCCGCCTTTGAATATGGAATGGCTGCCGCAAGGCCGGAGAGGTCGTTGATCGACCAGTACCGCCCGCCCGTCATCTGTGCGATCCGTTCCAACACGGAACGGTTCTGGCGGGTCGCAAAATGTTCGACGATGCCGTCGGCGCGACGTACGTGCGTCGTGGCGTTGGCAATCTCCACGCCCTTGCGCCTGGCGGTCATGTCGATGCGATACAAACCTGTCGCGGGCGCGTCGATCGTCGCGGTGTAGCGGCCGTCGCCGTTGCCCGACGGCCGCATCAGCTGCGTGAACGGCGGGTCGCGTTCCGGTGCGACGAGTACTTCGACCTCGGCATCGCTCACCGGATTGAACTCCTCGTCCAGTATTTCCGCCTCGAGCATGACGCTGCGCTCGTCGTTGTAGACCGTGCGATCGCTCGCCAGCGTCGCGCGGCGCGGCGTCGTATCGGCAAGGGCATGGAGCAATTGACGCCAGAACATCTCGTGACGCTGATCCTCGGGCGGTAAATGCATTTGCCAGCGCATCGTGCTGGAAGTTCCCAAGAGATAGGTCGCCCCGCGGCCGTAGCGTTGCCAGACGAGCAGCGGCTCGCGTGCGTTATCGCCGACCGCTTCGAGCAGAACGATCGCTCCGGGCTTCGGCCGGCCGAGCTCCTGGAAATCGGCCAGCGGAGGCAGCGTCTTCCAGGCCTCGGCGTTACGGCGCGGGTCCGCGTCGAGCCGGGTCGTTGCGTATTCGAGGCCATACACCGTCGGTTGCGCCCTGCCGTTGCGCTGCACGTAGTTCGCACCCTCCTTATTCGGCAGGTGCGTCGGCAATGCTTGCGCAAGCGCGCTGTTGTACCAACCGCCGGCCGACAAACCTTTGCGTCCCGCGAGCATGAGCACGCTGCCGCCGCGCTTGTCGACGAAATCCTTGAGGAGCCGATGCTGCTCGGGCGTCAGCGTCGTCGCCTCGTAACTACCGATGATCACGGCGTCGTAGGCAAACAGCTCCGCAGCCGAAGACGGAAAGCCGTCGGCAAGCTCCGCCGCAGAAAGGACGCCTTGGCGGAAGATTTTGTTCGGCGTCGTGCGGACGATGCTCGCAAGACGCAACGAGCGATCGCCGTCGATGGCGCGGCGTATGAACTTGTACTCCCAGCGCGGCTCGCCCTCGATGTACAAGATCGCACGTCGGCCTGCGGCAACATCCATGACGTGCGAACGCTCGTTGTTGATGACGTTGCGCTCGCCCTCGAGCGGATCGAGCACGAACCGAAACTCGTGCGTTCCGGGCTCGCCCGCAGGCACTTCGAAATTGATCGACGTCGTCGTGCTCGAAGCCGGCAGGTTCACCTCGCGCGCGAAGACGAGCTGATCGCGATCGTAGACGCGCAGTCGCGTCTTGCCCGGACCGTCGTGACGAATGCCGACCTGCGCGACCACCATGGCTCCGGCGGGCGCGGCCGGTGCAATGTCAACGCGCTCGAGCTCGAGGTCGGTCGTTAACGTCTCCGGTCCCAAACCGACGGTGTGGATCGGTACGCCGTAAGAAGCGATCTCCGTCAGGCGCGCTTCGCTCAACGAGTTGCCGTTCTCCGCGCCGTCGCTCAACAGAACCACCCCTGCAAGCGGTGCGCTGCCGGCAGTCTGCAGCACTTGCAGAAGCGAATCGCCGATCCTGGTCTGCGTTCCCGGCGGCGGCACGGCTTCGAGCGCGGCAAGCGGGCGCGCCTCGCTCGAGAACGTGTAGAGATGTACGTCGAAAACTTTCTTGAGCGTTTCGAGCGGTGCGCCGTCGAGCGCTGCGACGGCCTCCTGCAAGCGCGAACGATCCTGTTCGCCGTAGGCCATGCTCTCGGATGCATCGAGCACGACCGCAAGCACGTTTTCCCGATCGCGCACGCGTTCTACGTTGAGCACGGGCCGCCACAACAGAACGGCGATGAGCGCCACGAACAGCGCTTGGAGGCTTCCGAGCAGGACGAGCTGCCACGGAGCGAGCCGCACGGTCGACCGCCGATGACGACGCCACAAGGTGAACGCGATCGCCGCGAGGCCGACGGCAATCGTCACCCCCAATAGCCAAAGCGGCCATGGGCTCGCGAATGCGAGCTTGCCAGTGCGATACGCCCAGAGGGGATGGGTAAACAACGCCTCGAACACTGTTCACTAATAGGCCATGGCGTGGGCCTAGGCAAGCAGGATCTTGCAAAGATTGCGTCAAGCCGAATGGCGTCGACCCATGCCCCTTTTCGGCCTTCCATCCTGCGAGCTTCTGCCGGGTTTTGCGGCCGACCGGACCCCGGGTGACGATCTACGACCGGCCTGCTAGCCTTGCCCACGGAACCGTAATGCCGCTCGCGCGTAAAGCAACGTCCGGCACGCTCGCCGTAGGAGATCCGCTTAGGTTTCGACATGTCCGACAACAGCACCGGTTTGCACGAAAATCCCGAACACTTGCAACCCGAAACCATCGACCGTCACCGCGCGATCGTTTCCATCATGGAAGAGCTCGAGGCGATCGACTGGTACGACCAGCGAGTCGATGCGACGAACGACCCCGAGCTCAAAGCCATCCTTGCTCACAACCGCGACGAGGAGAAAGAGCACGCGGCGATGACGCTCGAATGGCTGCGTCGGCATGACGCCAAGCTCGACGAACACTTGCGAACCTATTTGTTCACGGACAAAGACGTCCTCGAGATCGAGGAACAAGCCGAGGGCGGCCCGAAACAGGGACCGGCCGGCGACGGTTCGTTGGGAATCGGCAGTCTCAAGAACGTCAAGGGGTAGCCCATGAACGATCTGCTGCGCGAGCATGCGCCCATTTCTGCGCAAGCCTGGGAACAGATCGATGCGGAAGCCAAGCGAACGCTCGAGGTGCTGCTGGCGGCGCGCCGCCTCGTGGACTTCAAGGGACCGCTCGGATGGCAGGCCGCCGCGATCCCGACCGGCCGCAGCGAGGTCCTGGCCGCACCGCCCCAGGAGGGTGTAACGGCACGCATTCGTCACGTCCAGCCGCTCGTCGAAATTCGGATTCCGTTCGAGCTATCGCGGGCGGAGCTCGAGGCGATCGGACGAGGCGCAGCGGACCCCGATCTCACTCCGGTCAGGAACGCAGCTCGGCTCGCTGCGATCGCCGAAGACCGGGCAATCTTCCAAGGTTACGCGGCAGCACGCATCGAAGGCATCTTTGCGGCCTCGCGCAGCTACGGACTGACGATTCCGGATCAGTACGAGCGCTATCCCGACGTCGTTGCCGAGGCAACGCATCGGTTGCGCAGCGAAGGCGTCGGCGGGCCTTACGGCATTGCGCTCGGACCGCGCTGCTACACGGGGCTCACGCGCAGCACCGATCGCGGCTATCCCATCATCGATCATGTACGTCAGCTCATCGACGGACCGATCGTCTGGGCGCCCGCAGCGGATGGCGCAATAGTCATGAGTCTGCGGGGCGGCGATTTCGAGCTGACGGTCGGTCAGGATTTTTCGATCGGCTATCTGGATCACACGAGCACGTCGGTGCTCCTGTACATCCAGGAAAGCTTCACGTTCCGCGTACTTGCACCTGAGGCGGCCGTACCGCTCGTGTACGCAACAGCCGCACAAGCGACCTGAGATCCGCACGACTCGACCGCATTCGTCGAATCGTCATCTCGACGTGTTGAAATCGTGTGCACAAGGAGTGTGCGCGGTCGCAGCTCTGCACCGATCTCGCACACCCGCCCGGCATGTCTCTTGCTCGTCTGAAATCGAGCCTGCGTCCTGCGCTCGGCGCTGACGCACCGGCGACAGATCAGACCTTATGCGATTGCCTTCCCTGAAGTTCCTCAAGACGTTTCAGATCGCTGCAACGCGGCTCAGCTTCAAGGCAGCCGCGGAAGACCTGTTCATCACGCCCTCGGCGGTGAGCCATCAGATCAAGACGCTCGAAGAACAGCTCGGCGTCACCTTGTTCGAGCGAGGTGCGCACTCGCTGTCGCTCACCGAAGCGGGGCGCAGGTATTTGCAACACTTGGATGCATTGTTCGCACGGCTCGAAACCGTGACCGAGCAACTGCGGCTCCGCTACGGTCGCGGCGTCGTGCGCCTTCACGTGACGCCGTTCTTCGCCACTGAGATGCTACTGCCGAAGCTCGGCGAGCTGCTGCAGTCGCAGCCGGACACCGACATTCACATCAACACCGTGCAGGCGCTCGAATCGCATCCATCCGACGCCGATGTGTCGATCGTCGTCAATGCCGCACCTGACGACCGACTGAAGTGCTACAAGCTGTTCTCGCAAGCGTTCGTGCCTGTTTGCTCGCCGCAGCTTCTCGCCCAGAAGCCGATTGCAACGGTTGCCGATCTCGAACGTCACACGCTGATCGTTCACCAGGCGCGCAGCGACGGATGGGACCGCTGGGCCGAAGCATTGGGGACGAAGTTGCAGCCGAGAAACGTCGTTCGCTTCGACACGATGTCCGCTGCCGCACAGGCCGCAGAGCATGGCGTCGGCGTGGCGCTGGTTTCATCGCGGCTCTGCGAAGACCGCTTTCATGAAGGCACGCTCGTCAGGGTGTTCGAAACCGAGCTTGCAACGGGCGAAAGCTATTTTCTTCTGATTCGTCCTGAAGACGCCGAACGGCCTGACGTTCGTGCCTTGGCTCATTGGCTGTTACGTGAGTTCGGCGAACAGACTCCGATAACGCCCGTACCTACGGCCGCAACGTGATGGAAGTGACAAACGTCTGCGCCGAGATGTAGCACGTTTCGCGTTCGCGCAGTCCACGAAAGTGCAGTCACGAGTGGTTCACCGATTCATGTCGATTCGCATGAATTCGGTTGAACCGAGCACGAAATCTTCTCGTTTGCCGCACGGCAAGACGGCTTGCACAGTGTGTTCGTCCGGGAGCCCCCACCCGGCGAACTTTGGAGAGCCAGACCATGTACCGCCGACTTGCCCTTGCAATGCTGTTACCTGCACTCACCGCACCTGCGGCCGCTTCCGCTGTCACCGACCACGCGGTCGATGCGTGCATTCAAACTTTCCTTATGTCGGATCTCGCAAAGAACCGGGAAGTCACCGTCCGGAAATCGTCACGCGTGACGCCGCGACCCCTCGCATTTTCCGGGCGCACGCGAGTTACGGTGATCGCGACCGGCCGCGAAAGCGGCAAGCAGCTCGCCCGAATCGTTTGCGAGGTCGATGCGAAAGGCACCGTAATCGCTGTCAACGGCCGTCCCGCCGAAGCGATTCCAGTGCTCGCTGCTGCACGTTGAGGTGATTTCACTCCGGGATTCGCTCGACTCTCCCCCGGGCCCGAGCGCCGGAACGGACGCCGGCTCCCGGAGTGAATTTCTCGACGGAGGCCGGACCGGCGCACCGAAGCGCAATTGACCTTTGGTCTTCATCCCTTCGCACTTATTCAAACTACATCGGTTAAGTCGCACACCACGCTCCGCTCGCGCTCGTGCATAGTCTGCTCCATGCACGCTGCTCCGATGGAAAGACGTTCCGGCATCGACCGGCGCCGTAAGTCGCTTCGCTCGTTTCTATACGGTGCGCTCAATCCACGCCGTCGCGGCGGTCGCCGCGCGAGCGACGCGTACTACCCGATCGTCGACTGGCATTCGCCGCGCGTATTTGCTTGGGTGTTCGGAATTCTCGTGCTATGCGCGTGCGACGGCGTGCTGACCGTGCTACTGCTATCGCTCGGCGCGGAGGAAATGAATCCCTTCATGGCATTGTTCGTGCCGCACTCGCTCGGCTTGTTTGCAGCCGTCAAGCTCGGACTGACGAGCATCGGCACGACCGTGCTCGTCGTCTGCAGCCGAATGAAACTGTTCCGAACGATTCCCGGCGAAGCGCTCCTCGTTGCGATTCTGCTGAGCTACATCGTGCTCGTCGGCTACGAGCTCGGGCTGTTGGAAAGTCTGCCGTACTGAAAGAAGGGCAACGGGCCACGGGCTACGGTTGGAGGGGAGCACGAGTCCTCGTCAACACGACATGTGAGCACGCATGTCCGATGGCGCAGTGATCGCTTTTTTCGTTCGCTGACACCCGGATTCGCTGCACTTCAACGTCGCAGGTTTCTCCTCCATCGAGTGCGTTAGCGCAGGCGCTTTGCACAAGGTTGCATCCGCATCTTGCCCTAGCGGTCGTTCGTTGCCCGTTGCTTGTCGCTTACGCGAAGCGTTCTTACCGTTGCCCGTAGCCGCCTTAAGTGCGAGCATCGCCGACTCGATTGCCGTCAGGGATCGTGCACGGATGAGGTTCTTTCGACGTTCGCTGATCGCGCTCGGCGTGGCTGCCAGCCTACCGACGTTTCTGTTCGCCGCGGTCGGTGCTTATGTATTGCTGCGCGAGGAAAGCCGCCGCATCGAGGACGAATCGCTCGAGCGCGCCGAGTTCGTCTCTGCGATCGTCGATGCACGACTGCGCGGCGACACCGAAGCCCTGACGCTGCTCACCGGCTCGACGTTCGTTCAAGCACGGCAATGGGATGCCTTCTACGAGCGCCTGGAGCGCGTGCTCGAACACATGCCTCACTGGGCGACGATCGCCGTCTACGACTTTGCAACGGGCGATACCATATTGGATGTCCGGTACCCGTTCGGCACATCGGGTCTGCCTGGAATCGACGCAGTCACCCTGCAAAACCTACAAACGCAGGGTGAGCCGCTGGTCGGCAATATGACCGGCGGCCCAGATCCCTACGCTTGGGTGTATGCGCCGATCAAGAACGACGGCGGCGGTTACGTGTTGGCCGCTGCAATCCGCCCGGCAGTCTTCCAGGCGCTCATCGCGCAGTACGGCCACCGCAATACCGTGACCGCCCTTGTCGATGGCAACGGCATCTTCGTCGCACCTTCGCTCGATCCGGAGCGTCGCGTCGGCGCGCCCGTCACCGACTACATGAAGCAGGCGATCGAACAAGGGCCGCAGGGTTTCTATCGCTACCAGACCTTCGAGGGCGTGCCCGCGCACACCGCGTACACCATCTCGCCGTGGTCCGGCTGGTCGACTCACGTCGCCGTCGAGTCCTCGGTGATCGAGGGGCCGATTTCGTGGTCATTGATCGTGGCGACCGCCGCAGGGCTGGGCGGCGCGCTGCTTGCTGCGGTGCTGATCGTACTCGTGTTGCGCGACATGGCCGAACGCCGGCGCGCGGAAGAAATGTTGCGGCAATCCCAAAAAATGGAGGCGATCGGTCAGCTCACCGGCGGCATCGCGCACGATTTCAACAATCTGCTCACGGCCATCATCGGCAATCTCGATTTGATTCGAACGCGCGCAGCCGGCAACGACCGGCTTCAACGCCTCGCCGAGAACGCACTGGAAGCGGCACGCCGCGGCGCAAAGCTCTCCTCGCAATTGCTCGCGTTCTCCCGCAATCAGCGGATGCAACTGGCTCCGGTGTCGTTGAGCGCACTGCTGCGCGGCACGGGCGACTTGCTCGCACAATCGATAGGCCCGGCGATTCGCTTGCGCACGCACATCGACCCGGAAGCCGACTTAGTGCTGAGCGATGCAAATCAGCTCGAGCTCGCGCTGCTCAACCTGGCTGTGAACGCACGCGATGCCATGCCGAACGGCGGCGTGCTCGAGATCGAGGCGAGAAGGGCTGCAGACCGCGACGTCCGTTCGTTGCCGAAGCGACCGTATGTCGAGATCGCCGTCAGGGACACGGGCATCGGCATGCCCGAAAACGTTCGCACGCGTGCGATGGAACCGTTCTTCACGACCAAGCCGGTCGGTCAGGGCACGGGGCTCGGCCTCTCGCAGGTCTACGGCATCGTGCACGAATCAGGCGGGCTCGTCCTGATCGAAAGCGAGCCCAACCAGGGAACGACGGTGAGGCTGATCTTGCCTGCAGCGCCGCCCACCGCGACGCCGACGAATGAGAAGTCGGATACATCGCCGACCGTTCCAACACCGCAAGCCGAGGCGACCGCAAAGATCTTGGTCGTCGACGACGACCGTCAGGTGCGGCGCTTCATCGCCCAGGCATTGCGGATGCAAGGTTATGCGGTCACCGATGTAGCGACGCCGAGCACCGCGCTGCTGGCTCTGCAAGAATCCCGCTTCGATTTATTGATCGCCGACTTCGCGATGCCTGAAATGAACGGCGCAGAGCTGATCCGTCGGGCACGCGGCATCCAACCCGAGTTGCGCGTGCTCGTCGCATCCGGATACGCCGATAGCGCTGCATTGGACGAAGTTCTCGGGGAAGCGCGCGTGTTGCGAAAGCCCTTTGCGGTTGCCGAGCTAAGTGCAGCCGTTGCAGCAGCCCTTGAAGCCGATCCTGAAGCGGCGTGAGACTCTTGCAATTGCGCCGTACATCGGCGAGGGTGCCGTCTCGCTCGCCTTCGATCTCCGTTCATGCCCTATTCCGCCCACGAAACCGAATCCGCCGTCACCCTCGAGCCGTCGGTGCCTGCCGATGCCGCAGTGGTTTGGCTGCACGGTTTGGGCGCTGACGGTTACGACTTCGTACCGATCGTCGAAGAACTGCGGCTGCCCGAGACGTTCGCGGTTCGTTTCATCTTTCCGCACGCGCCGATGCGGCCGGTCACGATCAACAACGGCTTCGTGATGCGCGCCTGGTACGACATCAAGGGATTCGATGCGACGGTGCGCGAGGACGAAGATGGCGTTCGCGAATCGGAACGCATCGTCCGCAATTACATTGCCGAACAACGTGCCCGAGGAATTGCCGCCGAGCGCATCGTGATCGCGGGATTCTCGCAAGGCGGTGCGATCGCGCTGCATACGGCATTGCGGTACGAAGAGCCGCTTGCGGGTGTGATCGCCTTGTCGACATATCTACCGCTGCACGCGATGCTCCCGAACGAAGCCAGTGCCGTAAACCGTCCAGTGCCGATCCTCATGTGTCACGGCATGCAGGACGGCATCGTACCCATCCAAATGGGCGCCATGTCGCGCGAGTATCTGACACAGCTCGGCTATCGCATCGAATGGCATACCTACCCGATGCAGCACTCGGTCTGCCTCGACGAAATCAACGATATTTCCCGCTGGTTGCAGACGCGGTTGGCGTAACGACGCAGGCCGTCGTTGCCAACGGTTACAATACGCGCACTCCACCCGAACCCGAATAGCGCAACGTTACCGGCCGAGTGACTGCTCTCAGACACGTCTACGAGCGCTTGCCCCGCAATGCCCGAGGCGCGCTATGGATGCTTGCATCCGCACTCACCTTCACGGTGATGACGATGCTCATCAAGTTGCTCGGCGCTGATTATCCGGCCGCGCTGCAGACGTTCTATCGCCAGCTCGCCGGACTGCTCGTGATGCTGCCGCTCATCCTCGCGGATCCGCGCGCCGCGTTTCGCACGACCCGTCCAGGGGTGCTGCTCTTCCGTGCATTGGCCGGAACGCTGGGGATGATTCTGGGCTTCTACGCGTATCAGAAAATTCCGCTGGCCGATGCAAACGCGCTTTCGTTCACGCGCACGTTGTGGGTCGTGCCTCTCGCTGCCCTCGTTCTCAAGGAGCGCGTCGGACCTCGGCGCATCGCCGCGACGATCATCGGATTCCTGGGAGCGCTGCTCATGTTGCAGCCGGCCGCCGCTCACGGCTCCTACGCGAGCCTGCCTGCGCTTGCTGCGCTCGCATCTGCGTTCCTGCTCGCGGCGACGATCACGGGAATGAAGTTCATGACGCGCGATCACACGACGACGACGCTGATGGCGTGGGCGGCGACGCTTGGATTCGTCCTGTCGATTCCGCCGGCGCTGTTCGTCTGGCGTTGGCCGACGCCTTCGGACTTGCTGCTGCTGGCCTTGATGGGCGTGCTCGGCACGATCACCCAGGCGTGTTACATCAAAGGCATGTCCGAAGGCGATGCGATCGTCATGGCGCCGCTCGATTACACGCGGCTCGTGTTCGCGATCGTGCTCGGCTACCTGTGGTTCAGCGAGGTGCCGAATTCGCTCACGCTCCTCGGTGCCGGAATCATCATCGCGTCCACGCTGTACATCACTGTGCGCGAAAGCCGCCTGGGCGTACCCAAGACGGCCCCGGAGCGCGTGGAATGAACAGACGATCCCCTGATTTCGACGAACGCGTAATACTCAGGCAACCGAATCGGCTGGTTTAGCGCGTTGCAGCCAGGGATGGCCGAACACGACGGCCAGAATGATCGCGACGCCGATATAAAAGCGCGGCTCGAGCTCGTGCTGCTCGCCGAGCAAGACAATCGCCAGCAGAATGGCGTAAACGGGCTCCATGTTCACCGCAAGCGCAGTAGAGAACGTCGACAGCTTGCGCAGCGCGACCAACGACAGAGCGAACGGCAGCAACGTGCAACCGAGCGCAAGCGCGAGCAGATAGACCGCATCGCGCCCGCGCGGCAATGCGAGCTCGAAGTCCGGCACGAGGAGCACGACCACGGTCATGAGCACGGTGCCGGCTGCCATTTCGATTCCGGTAATCGCGAGCGCATCGGCACGCTCGACGAAGAGCTTGTTCAACGAGCCGAAGACCGCAGCCAGCAATGCCGACAGCGCGCCGATTGCAATGCCGAGACGCATTTCGGTCGGCGTGCCGCCGACGACGAGCGCGACGCCGGGCAGCACTGCAAGCCCGAATAACAGTTCGCGCGCGTCGAAGCGCCGCTTGGCGATAAAGGGCTCCACGAAGGCAATGAGAATCGGAATGAGCGCCATGCACGTCGCAGCGACCGAGGCGTTCGCGGTCTTGATCGATCCATAGAACGTCACCCAGTGCAGCGCAACGATGGTTCCGATCCCGGCAAAGATGCCCATCAGCCGCCGCGGCATTTGTGCGATGGCTCGCCAGAAACGAGCCACCAATGCGAGCGCGACGCTAACGAGCAACGTTCGCCACCACACGATGGCCAACGCCGGCAGCGTAATCAGCTTGCCGAGAATCGCGGTGAAGCCCCAAAGCAGGACGCAAAAATGAATCTGCAGCCAGGCGAGCGACATCGTCCGCTCAGGCCGCCGATGTGCAACGCACGGTCGTCGGGCTCGGCGAATGCGCTCTCGAAACGCTTCCCCTGCAATGGCTCATTCAATATGCCTTCGCCCATACGACGCGCTGGGGGCTTGGTTTGCCCGTGAACGGGCACACGCCGGGCTCGCTTTTCTCGAGCGGAATGCAGCGCACCGTCACGGATAGCTCCTCTTTGATGCGCTTTTCGAGCTCCACATCGCCGCAGAAGTGCGTGAGCGCAAATCCGCCATGAATCGGCGTCGGAGCGTTCTCCGCCACCCGCGGCGCCGTGAAGAACGCGTAGAACTCGTCCTTGTCGTCGATGCGGTGCGTGTGCTCGTCGCGGAACTTGCGTGCACGCTCGAACAACGCATCCTGAATCGACTGCAACGTCGCCGCGATCTCCGCAACGAATTGCGCACGCGGAATCGTCTGTTTGTCCTTCGGCGCACGGTCGCGCCGGCCGACGAACAATGCGTCCTGTTCGATGTCCCGCGGGCCGATCTCGATGCGCAGCGGAACGCCCTTCTTGATCCAGTGCCACACCTTCTCGCCGCCGCGCTCGTCCCGTTCGTCGACGATCACATTGACCGCTCGATCGGCATAGCGGTGCGCACGCAATTCGTTGGCGACCCGGTGGCAATACTCGAGGACCCGCGGCTTGTCCTCGTCGCTGCGAATGATGGGAATGATCGCAACGTGAGACGGCGCGACTTTCGGCGGCAGCACGAGCCCATCGTCGTCCGAGTGCGTCATGATCAACGCGCCGATCATGCGCGTGGACGTTCCCCAGCTCGTCGTCCACGCATACTGTTGTTGGCCCTGCCAATCGAGGAACTTGATCTCGCTCGCGCGGGCGAAATTCTGGCCGAGGAAATGGCTCGTGCCGGCCTGCAGCGCCTTGCGATCCTGCATCATCGCTTCGATGCAGAACGTTTGCACGGCACCGGGAAAACGCTCGCCGGCCGTCTTTTCGCCTTGAATGACCGGTACTGCGAGCCATTGCTCGACGAACGTGGCGTACACCCCGAGCATGCGCATCGTTTCCTCGAGCGCTTCCTCGGCGGTTGCGTGCGCAGTGTGGCCTTCCTGCCAGAGAAACTCCGCAGTACGCAGGAACATGCGCGTGCGCATCTCCCAACGGACGACGTTCGCCCATTGATTGATGAGCAGCGGCAGATCGCGATAGCTCTGCACCCAGCGTGCGAACGCATCGCCGATGATCGTTTCGGACGTCGGCCGCACGATGAGCGGCTCTTCCAGCTCGCCGGCGGGCACGAGCTTGCCGTCGGGCCCCATCTCGAGCCGGTGATGCGTCACGACCGCGCATTCCTTCGCGAACCCTTCGACGTGCGTCGCTTCCTTTTGCAGAAACGAGAGCGGAATGAAGACCGGAAAGTAGGCGTTTTGATGGCCGGTGGCCTTGAACATGTCGTCGAGCGCGCGCTGCATGTTCTCCCAGAGCGCGTAGCCCCAGGGCTTGATGACCATGCAGCCCCGAACCGGGGAATTTTCGGCGAGATCGGCGGCTCGGATGACCTGCTGATACCACTCGGCGTAGTTCTCTGCGCGGGTCGGTGTAATGGCGGTGCGCGGCTTACTCATCGGCAAAGACAGACCAGGTGACGAAGGCGCGGATTACAGCAG
>DATCLP010000295.1:0-16209 GCA_036563855.1 Steroidobacteraceae bacterium
CAGCTCGACAGGTCCTAACGGAAGGATGCCGTAGATTGCAGGTTGCAGGCCGGAGAGCTCGACCGAGTAATCGCCGCTGGACCCGCTGGCAGTCGTGCCCGTCGTTTCGCCGAAATCGATGTAATTCAGCTCGAATGCGAAATAGCGATTCAATCGCCAGCCGACGAATATCTTCCAGGAGTTGTCGTCGTCGTCGATGCGAGAAATTGCCTCGTCCGCATCGTCGACATCGTCCACTTGCACATCGAATGCGCCGAATCCGCCGCCGACGTACAGACCCCGATCGTTTTCCTGCGCGAATGCGCTACTTGCGAAGAGCGCAAGCGATGTAGCTGCTGCAACGATTCCACGTCTCATATTCCAGACTCCTAAGTAGCGACAACGCTGAGCTCCCGAGAAAACCGATGCGAACGATCACCTCACGGTGTTGCGTTTCGGACCCAAGCAACTCTTGTGAATGACAACGTTTGGGTATCGCAAGGGTTCCTGGCGGTGAATTTGTAGGCTGGAGACTGTGGGCTGTGGGAAGAAGGGAAAGGGGGAAAGGGGGAAAGGGGAAAAGGGAAAAGGGAAAGGGGAAAGGGGAAAGAGTGGGCTTCCCCCGTTTCTTCGGACACGTAGCTAAGCGGCATTAGCCAGCTGCTCGAACTGGGCGGGTGAACGATAGCCCAGTTTCGAGTGACGACGCTGCCGGTTGTAGACGATCTCGATCCATTCGATCACGTCTCGCTTGGCTTCATCGCGTGTTCTGTAGCGGCGATGGTCAACACGCTCGAGCTTCAAGGTGCTGAAGAAGCTCTCCGCGCACGCGTTGTCCCAGCAGTTGCCCTTGCGGCTCATCGAGCAGACGATCCCATGCTCGGCCAGCATGCGCTGATACTCAGCGCACGCGTACTGCACACCTCGATCGGAGTGATGCAGCAAGCCTTTGCCAGGATTTCTGCGTCCCAGCGCCATCCGTAACGCCTCAAGCGTCAGCTGCGCATTCAAGTACGGTTGGATCGACCAGCCCACGATCGCTCGCGAATACAGGTCCATGATGACGGCCAGATACAGCCAGCCTTCGTCAGTCCACAGATACGTGATGTCACTGACCCACACCTGGTTCGGTGCGCTGACTTCAAACTGCCGAGCCAAGCGGTTGGGGGCTACCGCTAAGCCGTGTCCGCTCTCAGTGGTCACTCGGAACTTCTTGGTCCGTTTAGCTCGGATCCCATACTCACGCATCAACCGAGCCACCCGATTCTCGCTGCAGCGCTCGCCCTCATCGTGCAGCTCCTGTGTGATGCGCGGACTGCCGTAGTCGCCTCCTGAACGGGCATGGCACGCCCGAATGGCCACCACCAAACGACGATTGCTCAAAGCACGCGGGCTCTCAGGGCGAGTGCGCCAGTGGTAATACCCCGAGGCAGAAACACCCAGCACTCGACACATCAGGCGTACCGCAAAACGGCTAGCGTGGTCCTTGATCGCCTGGTACTTCACTTGCGGTCCTTCGCAAAGTACGCCGCCGCTGATCTTAAAAAATCCCGTTCCTGACGCAGCAGCTCATTCTCTCGGCGCAGCCGCAGCAGTTCCTCCCGCTCGGCCTTCAAACTCGCTCGTGTCGTACCCAGCTGCTGCGCATCCTTCTCCTGCTTGACCCAGCGCTCTAAGGCGCTCGGCGTCAGCCCAAGCTCCACCGCAACTCGCCTGACCGATTTACCACTTTCCCGCCAAATCCGTACTGCTTCAGCCTTGTACTCGTCTGTGAACTTTCGTCTCTTAGTCGACATCTCTTGCCCTCCGATTTCCGCATTGTCCACCTCTTGCAAGGTGTCCGCGAAATCGGGGGAAGCTCAGACTGAAGGCTGAAGACTGAAGGCTGAAGGCTGAAGAAGAGCCCCGACTCTGTCGGTTCTCTCCACCCTGCAACGTCCTTGAATCGCGTTCATACTTGCAGGCGACCACAATCAAGAAGGAAGGGTCATGCTCAAGAAAATTGTCATCGGCATTGCGGTGATCGTTGCGACTGTGCTCGCGTTCGCGGCGACTAAGCCGGATACCTTCCATTTCGAGCGGTCGGCGACGATTGCTGCACCGCCGGAGAAGATCGCCGCGCTGGTGACGGATTTCCGTCAATGGCAGGTTTGGTCTCCGTGGGAAGATCTCGACCCGCAAATGATGCGCACGTTCCGCGGACCGGAGAGCGGGCCCGGTGCTGTGTACGAGTGGTCCGGAAACTCGAGCGCGGGACAGGGGCGCATGGAGGTTCTCTCGGCGAGCGCCGAGGAAATCGAGATCAAGCTCGATTTCATCAAACCGATGGCGACGTCCAACATGCTCCGCTTTGCGTTGACGCCGCGTCCGCAAGGAACCGAAGTCGTTTGGTCGATGGACGGACCGATGCCTTATCTCTCGAAGCTGATGACGGTCTTCGTCAGCATGGAAACGCTGCTTGCAAATGACTTCGAGCGAGGGCTCGCGGATTTGAAGGCGGCGGCGGAGAGAGGGTAGAGCGCAGCGCCGACGCCTCCCACCCGGGAGAGGTGAGAATCTACTCGCGCAGCTCGCTCAACAGCGTCGGTAGCATTTCGGAAACGGTGGGGTGAATCGGCACCGCCCATTTGAGGGCGGTGTAGGGCGCTTTGGCGTTCATGATGTCGATGACGCCATGGATCGCTTCATCGCCGCTCGTGCCGAGAATCGAAGCACCGAGAATCTCTTTGGATTCTGCATCGACGATGATTTGCATCGTGCCGAGCGTCTCGCCTCGTTCGATCGCGCGGCCGACGCGCGACATCTGGCGCGTTCCGACCAGGATCTTTCTTCCGCTCGCGCGTGCCTGCGCGAGCGTCATGCCGACTCGGCCGAGCGGCGGGTCGGTGTACAGCGCATAGGCGAGGATGCGCTCGCTCACGCGCCGCTGCTCGCCGTCGAGCAAGTTCGCAGCGACGATCTCGTAGTCGTTATACGAAGTGTGCGTGAATGCTCCGCGGCCGTTGCATTCGCCGAGCGCCCAGATGCCCGAGACGTTCGTCGCTAGCGTGTCGTCGACGCGGATATAGCCTCTCTCGTCCGCATCGACGCCGGCTTTGTCGAGTCCAAGATCGCTCGTGTTCGGCGTGCGACCCACCGCGAGCAGTACGTGCGAACCGACGATTTCGGGATCGCCCGATTTGCACTCGAGCCCCACCGCAATGCCGCGCTCGTGCTTTGCCAAGCGGATGCATTCCGCTCCAGTACGGACCGCGATGCCTTCCTGGGTGAAGATCTCTCGAATCTGCTGCGAGATCTCTGGATCTTCGCGGGAAACCAACCGCGGACCCTTTTCGACGATCGTGACCTCGGCGCCGAAGCGGCGAAACATCTGCCCGAACTCGAGGCCGACGTAACTGCCGCCGATCACGATCAAGTGCTTCGGCAATTCTCGCAGCTCCAGGATCGAGCTGTTCGTCAATGTCGGCACGGAGGACACGCCGGGAAGATCCGGCACTGTCGCTCGCGCGCCGACATCGATGAAGATTTTCGGCGCGCTGAACAGCTTGTCGCCGACGCGCACGGTCGAGCGATCCTCGAATTGCGCGTGGCCCTCGATGACGGTGCAGTTCTCCATCGAATGGAGCCACTTGCGAATATTCGCTCGGGCGTTTGCGGCGATGTCGCGCGCGCGCTGCATGACTCGCCCGAAATCGACGCGTACGGTTCCATCGATTGCGATGCCATAGCCCGCGGCACGTCGGGCGAGATGCGCCGCGTATGCGCTAGCGACGAGTGCTTTGGTCGGGATGCAGCCGGTGTTGACGCACGTGCCGCCGAACAGCTTGCGCTCGATCAGCGCGACCGACTTGCCGGCCTTGGACAGACGTTGAGCAAGCGGCGGTCCAGCTTGGCCCGCGCCGATGACGATGGCGTCGAACGACCGGTCCATCGTTGGTGTGCCTCCGTACGCAAACGCGCTCGGAGTTGAAATTCCGACGTCCCTGTCTTGTTCCGTCGATCAGTGAGATTCGGGGCTCTTCACGTCGATCACCGTGAGCATTTCCATCTCGCCGCCTGGTGCGGGCCACTCGATGGATTGCCCCGGCGTCAGCCCGAGCAAAGCAGCGCCGATCGGCGTGAGTACCGAAATACGCTGTTGATCGATGTTCGCATCTTTCGGCAGCACGAGCGTCACCGTGCGCACGCGCCCGGTCGAGTCTTCGCGATAGGTGATCGTCGAGCCGAGGCGAACGACGTTCGTCGCGCAATCCTCGTCGGGCACGACGTTCGCGCGGCTGAGCTCCTCCGCCAAGAATTCGCCGACCGGCAAGTCGCGCTCCACGGCGCGCTCAGCGATTCCCGTTAGCAGCGCATGTTCGCTCGCTGCGACGGTGATGCGAGGACGAGCAGACTGTGCCAATTGAGCTTTGGTGGACATGATGCACCTGAATGGAAAAAGCGCTTTGCGGCCGGTAACGGCAACCAAGCAATCGATAAAGTAGGTTGAGAATTTCGTTCGCTCGGTGCCCCGAGCGAACAGCGCGACTACGCTACGCTCGGGGTGAACGACCCTGGATGAGTTGGCCCGCGTGGTTCAGGCCGCGACAAAAAGCGATCATCGAAAGCATGACCTGAGAATAGCGACTGATTTTGCAGAGTCAACCCAGGGCGCGGCAGTTCCCGCAAAGGGGCCCCTAGAAAATACCGCTGTATTTGCCGTACAGGGGCGGGAACTGCAGCGCTAATTGAGAATGGAGAACTGAGAATTGAGAATGGGTTAGATGCACGGCCTGCGGCCTATGGGGATTGACAGTCGACGTTGGCCTTGAGCAACGCGCCACCGACGCCGGCCGTTTCCGGAGTTGTTGTCGCGGGTGGGCTCACATTCACATTCGCGTTCCAACTCCGCTTTGTGTGTCAATCTGTGCGCCAGAGCGCACGGAGCGGGCCACTCATTCTCAATTCTCCATTCTCAATTCGTGAGCGGCCGGTCTCGGCCGCTCACGGCTTCTGGTATCCCTCCCCCCGTATCTCCACCTCCAGCTTGCGAGGGTCGTGTTGGAAGTAGAACCCGCCTTGTTGCAAGGAGTGGCCGGGGACGTAGTCGATGACGACGGTTGCGCGTTCGACCTCGCGGCGGTCGCTGTCGAGCAGGCGTGCGCGGACGTGCAGGTTCGCGAGCGCCTGGCTTCCGGCGTTGTGAATCGTGAATCGCGCGACGTAGCCGTCTCCGGTATCCGTGACGGACAACACTTTCGATATCAGCCGACCTGGACGCTCGCCGTCGTTCACGCCTTGGTAGATCAAGAACGCGATGCAGGCGATGACGAGCGCGCAGCCGATGCCGCCGAGCAGCCACTCCAGAATAGGTGTCTCCGGATGCGGCCTGTGCGAGGCGCGCTTGGTCTTCGAGCTGGCCATGACTACAACACGAGCCGCGCCGCGGCGGCGCCGATCGCGGCAGGAAAAGCAAGTACGATCGTGATGCTGAGTATTTCGGTCGCTGCAACGCCGTCGAAACGCCCGAGACACCAGCAGATGAAGGCGCTGATCGCCGCCGCCAACAGATAGCCGATGACGGTGAAACGAACGAACTCGCGCGGCAGCGAAACGTGTTCGGCGCGAGCGTGCTGGCCTTTGAATCCGACCACGTAGACGAACGCATGCATCAGCGCCAGCGAAAGAATGATCAGCACGAGCGCGTGCCACGGATTCATCATGTGTGCGATGACCGCGACTTCTTCGGTCGGCGCCACGTTTGCACTGAGAAATAAGGCACCGGCAGCCATGAAGAAGTATTCGGCGAAGACGCCGCCTTCGCGGCGACGGTGTTCGTCACGCTTTGCTTGACCAAACTGGCTCTGCGCGAGCAAAGCCCCGATGCTGCCGGCGATGCCTTGCAGTGCGATCTTCCCGATCCACTCATGGGCGGGATCTTCGGGGTCGAGCACGCCGAACACGAACAAGATCGCTATCGCCAGGAGTGCGGCGACCGCAATTGCGACGAAGGCATCCAGCACCGCGTCGAACAAGCTCGTGACGCGCTCGAAGCCGAGATAGAAGGCGAGGCCGACGAGGAGCGGCAAGAGGCCGACGATCAACACGGCCAGTCGCAGTCGGTTCATCTGAGCGCCCAGATCCCATGTTTCCATGGTCATGAGCACGGGCAGCGCAAACAGCAAGGCGCCCCCGAATGCGCGGGACAGGCCGACGAGATAGGCTCGCTCAGAGTCCCAGGAATATGTACGACTCGCCACGGCAGGCTAACGTAGGGCCCGAATCTCGGTTCCGGCGTAGTCGAACTATTGGCGTTTTTGCGGTCTATGTTCGACGTATAGGTACGACGTGTAGGCATAGTGGGAGCGCGAGAAGAGCTCACGATTGCCCGGTAGCATGGGGACGATGGACCTATGAAGAGGCAGAAGATGCTCATTGCGGGTTTTCTCGGATACCTGATCATCGCCGTGCTGTATGTCGGCTGGTCGGGCGCTGTGAGCGCGAACGATTGGCGCACTGCATATCGCGGACCGGCAGGCATCGCCCCCGATCCTGCGACGACGCCCGAGGCGGTCGTGCAGGTGTACGCAGCACGCACGGTCGGTTGGCGCGGCTACGTCGGCGTCCATACGTGGATCGCTGTGAAGCGCTCGAACGCGAGCGAGTTCACGGTCCACGAAGTCATCGGTTATCGGTTGCGCCGCACGGGAACGGCGGTTTCCTCGAGCCATCGTCCTCCCGATGGGTATTGGTTCGGTGCGCGCCCTGAGTTGCTCGCCGATTTGCGCGGCGACGGCGTCGATGAAGTGATCGACCGCATCGAAGATGCCGTCGAGCGTTATCCATACGCGGATCGTTACACCGTCTGGCCTGGCCCGAACTCGAATACGTTCACTGCGTGGGTGCTACGTCATGCACCCGAGGTGCGCGCCGATCTGCCGCCCACTGCGATCGGCAAGGATTATCTCGGGCTCATTCCGGTGAATAAGACGCCGAGCGGCACCGGTGCACAGCTCAGTGTATTCGGACTTGCCGGCGTGATGGCTGGCATCGAAGAAGGGCTGGAAGTGAACCTGCTCGGATTGACGTTCGGCGTCGATCCGAAGAGCTTGAGCCTGAAGCTCCCGCTCATCGGCCGTGTTGGCTTGCGCGGCGAAACCTTTCCGTCGCGTTTACAGCCGGCATCTGCGGCGCCGGCGGAAACGCTCTAAGCGCGCAGTGCGTGGGCAGAAGGCTGAGACTGCGGGCTGAAGACTGAAGGCTGAAGGTAGAGCGCGTTCGCGCAAAGACGTGCCAGGCGGGCCTGCGCGCAGCGCGACTCCGCCTCTCCTCGGGGCTCCTCGGGAGAGGCACGCAGAGCGAAGCGTGCGGCTGAGGGGATTGCGCGAACGCGCACCTGAACTGCCAACGATCAACTATCAACCGCAGTCGAGCACTCTAGAACGGAACTTCTGGCGTCGGCGGAAACAACGCCAGCACGTTTCTCGCCGTCATCACGATCAACACTAACGTTCCCGCGACGAACACGAAGAAGCGGACGGGGACGAAGTTCGTGGTGCATTGAATCAACGAATGCACGATGCGAATGCCGACGTAGGCCCATGCAAGCCAAACATTGATTGGATCGGCGGTGCCTGCGACGTGCGAGTAAATCGCGAGTGCGTAGAAGACCGTCGGCTGTTCGTGCAGGTGGTTGTAGTTGTCGGCGATCTGTTTAACTTTGACCGGTAAGACGTCGAGCTCTTCCTTGCGTTTAATCTTCGCCGGATCGATGCGCGCCGCGCGCATGGCAGGCAGGCGCGTTACATACATCCAGAACCAGATCACGAATGTCCAGCAGATGAGGGCGAGAACGGGTGTGAGGGTGCTCATGGTTGATGGGTCCACAGGCAAAAGGGTACGGGCAACGGGCGACGGACTACAGGAAGGCTACAAGAGACCCGCACGACAGGCGACAGCTGGGCGCGGGGCTCGAAAACGGCAACAGGCTACATGCAACAGCAAGACGCGCAGCGCGGAAAACAACCCCCTCTGCCCTTGCGGCCCAGGAACCGTGACGCCTCGGCGCCGAACGATTCATCGGTCCCATGTGTGCAATTACCTGCCAAACCATTGACTCTCGGTTGCGAAACGGCCCGCACTCTGGATCGCGCTGCTGCTGCCTTGCGACTTCAGCGGCTTGTATTCGATACGCTGATTTCGATGGATTCTCGATGCGGCTAGTTTCGCCGTTATCGAGCGGCATACTCGTTTTCTAAATCGTACATCGGGTCATCAATCGTCCGCCGCGGGTATATCGACCTAACTCGAGGTCATGAACGCCGGCCGGTCATTGCTGCCGTAACGGCATGAGTGAGTTTCGCGCTCACGCATTTCTCCCACCTCGCACGCCCAGTACCGTACGACCCTCTGAGATTTCACCGTTCGGGAGTACGTATGGATCGTCGTGGTTGGATCGCACCTTTGGTGTTGATTGGAGTCGTCGTCGGTACCGGCACTGCGCTTGCTGCATGGAAGCATTCCTCGCTCGAACAAGCTGCGATCGAGGCGGCAAGTCAGCCGGAACCAGCTGAAACCGTTGTAGTGGCAGTTGCTCGAGAACGCGAGCACGTTCCGACGACCACCTCGATCGGCACGGTTATTGCCACGCGATCGATCAGCGTGCGCAACGAGCTCCCTGGCACGGTTCGCTATGTCGCTTTGACGCCAGGTCAGATCGTCGAGGCCGGCACGGTGCTCGTGGCGCTCGATGTTTCCGTCGAGAAGGCCGAGCTACAGGCGGCACAGGCGCAAGCGGATCTTGCGCAAGTTCAATATGAGCGTATGCAGCGGATGGTCCGCGACCGCGCCGCTTCGGAGATGGAGGTCGACACGGCGCGCGCGGAACGCGACGTGGCGCTGGCCCGCATCGAGCAGATCAAGGCGATCATCGAGCGCAAGACGATTCGCGCGCCGTTCCGCGCACGTATCGGCATTTCCGACGTGCATCCCGGTCAATATCTGAACGAGGGCACGCTGCTCACGACCTTGCAGGGCGTCGACGATCGCGCGTACGTCGACTTCACGGTTGCGCAGCAGATCGCTGCCAGTTTGAAGCCTGGCGACAAGGTGAGCGTGTTTGCGCGCAGCGACACGCAGCCGATCGAGGCCGAAATCTTGGCGACCGATGCCCGTGTCGATCCGACGACGCGCAACGCGACCGTTCGCGCGCAGTTGTCGACACACGATTTCCATTTACAGCCAGGTGCTTCGGTACGCGTGCGCGTTGCAACGGATGAGCCGCGGGTCGCGGTCGCCGTGCCGGCAAGCGCTGTCCGCAAAGGACCCGAAGGCGATCACGTGTTCGTGCTCGTCGAGGACGAGACGGGCCAACTCCGCGCTCGTGCGCGCCAGGTGCGCGTCGAGTCGGTCGCAGGCGATGAAGCCATCGTCGCTTCCGGTTTGAACGCCGGCGAAAAGGTTGCCGCCTCGGGCTCGTTCAAGTTGCGCGACTCCGCTCTCGTCGCCGTCATGGGCGAAGCCCAATCCGTCGCTTTTGCAACGCCATAAGCAGCAATTCTCCATTCTCAATTCGAAGCATATGCGCTCACTCACCGACGTCTTCATCAAACATCCCGTGTTGGCGGTCGTCGCCAATCTCGTCATCGTGCTCGTCGGCGTGCGCGCATTGCTCACGCTGCCGGTGCAGCAGTTCCCGAGCATCGAAAGCTCGTCGATCGTGATCACGACCGTGTACACCGGCGCGAGCGCCGAGACCGTGCGCGGCTTCCTCACGACGCCGATCGAGCGCGTGGTCTCCGCGGTCAGCGGCGTCGATTACATCGAATCGACGAGCCGCGCCGGGGTCAGCACGGTGACCGTGCACCTCAAGCTCGATCACGACAGCACGGATGCGCTCGCGGAGGTCACCGCGCGCTTGCAACAAGTGCGTTCCGAGTTGCCAGCGGAGGCCGAGCCGCCGGTCGTCGAAGTGCAGCGGGCCGATCGTCCGTACGCGACGTTCTACATCAGCTTCACGTCCGACCAGCGCACCGTACCGGAGCTGACCGACTGGCTATCGCGTACCTTGCAGCCGCAGCTTTCGACGCTTCCGGGCGTGCAGCGCGTGAGCTTCGAAGGCGCGCAGCCGATCGCGATGCGCGTTTGGATCGATCCTGATCGTCTTGCGGCGCGCAATCTCGCACCCGGGGATGTGCACGCAGCCCTCCAGCGCAACAACTATCTCGCAGCGGTCGGGCAGACGAAGGGCAATCTGGTTCAAGTCAATCTGCTCGCGAACACGGATCTGCGAGCTGTCGAGGAGTTCCGAAACCTCATTGTCGCCGATCGCGACGGTGCGATCGTGCGCTTGAGCGATGTCGCTCGCGTCGAGCTCGGTGCCGAAGAGGCACAGATGGTCGCGGCGTACAACGGCAAGCAAGGCGTGTATCTCGGCGTGTGGCCGCTGCCAGGCTCGAACGAGATCGAAGTCGCGGCGAGCCTGCGCAAGGAAATGGAGCGGATCGAGCAAACGCTGCCGCGCGACGTCGAGATGCGGCTCGTGTGGGACGGCACGATGTTCATGCGCGATGCGCTCAAGGAGATCACGAAGACGCTCGGCGAGACGGTGCTGATCGTCGCGATCGTCGTGTTCCTGTTCATGGGCTCGATTCGCACGGCGCTCGTTCCGCTCGTCGCGATGCCCGTGTCGCTCGTCGGTGCCGCCATCATCATGCTCGCGTGCGGCTTCAGCCTGAATCTGCTCACGATCCTCGCAATCGTGCTGTCGGTCGGCCTGGTCGTTGACGATGCGATCGTCGTCGTCGAGAACGTCGAGCGACATGTACGTCAAGGCAAGTCGCGGATCGAAGCGGCACTCATGGGCGCGCGCGAGCTTGCAGGCCCCGTCATCGCGATGACGATCACGCTCGCGACCGTGTACACGCCGATCGCGTTCCAGGGCGGCTTGACCGGCTCGCTGTTCCTCGAATTCGCGATTACGCTGGCTGCCGCGGTGGTCGTGTCGGGTATCGTTGCGCTGACGCTTTCGCCGGTGATGAGCTCGCGGTTCGTGCATCCGCACGGCAAGGAGGGGCGTCTGACCGCATTCGTCAATCGCAGTTTCGAGCGTGTGAGCCGTGTGTACGCACGTCTGCTCGACGGCGCGCTCAACATGCGCTGGGCCGTCGTCGTCGTGGCTTTGCTCGTGACCGCTGCCGCTTGGCCGTTGTACGAGTTCTCGCGGCGTGAGTTGGCGCCGGTCGAGGATCAGAGCCATATCAGCTTCTTCTTCGAAGCTTCGCCTGATTCGACGCTTGCAGCGACGTCGCGCGGCTCTCGTGAGGTTGTCGAGAAGGTCACCGCCTTCCCCGAAGCGGACTTCATGTGGTCGCTGACCGCCGCGTGGGGCGGATTCGGCGGACTGGTCGTCAAGGATTGGCAGGAGCGCGGGCGCTCGACCGAAGAAATGTTCGGCGAAGTGTATGGCGCGGTGTCGCAAGTGCCGGGTCTGCGCGTGTTCCCGCGTCTCGATCCGCCGCTGCCTTCGCCGGGTCAATACGACGTCGAGCTCATCGTACAGACCGATGCCGATCTTCAGCGTCTGCTCGAGGCGACGCACCACGTGCTGCAGCAAGGCATGCAGAGCGGCAAGTTCTTGTACGTCGATACGGATCTCAAGTTCGACTTGCCGGAGGCGCGAGTCGTGCTCGATCGCGAGCGGCTCGCCGATCTCGGATTGGATCTTGCAACCGTCGGTCGCGAGCTCGGCACGTTGCTCGGCGGCGCGTACGTCAACCGATTCAACTATTTCGAGCGTAGCTACAAGGTCATCCCGCAAATCGGCGACGAGGATCGTGCAACGCTCGAGCCGTTGCTCGATCTCAAGATCAAGACGCCGGACGGTAGTCTCGTGCCGGTTTCGAGCTTCACTCGAATCGAATCCAGCACCGGACCGCGCGCGTTGAATCGATTCCAGCAGCGCAATTCCGCGCGCATCTTTGCGGGCGTAGCACCGGGCGTCACGAAGGAGGAGGGGCTTGCCATCCTCGAGAAGGCGGCGCTCGACTCAGGCGCGGATATCTTGATCGATCACGCCGGCGAGTCGCGGCAGATCCGTCAGGAAGGCGGTGCATTGACGGCGACGCTCGGCTTTGCGGTGATTCTGATCTATCTCGTGCTTGCCGCGCAGTTCCAGAGCTTCCGCGATCCGCTCATCGTGTTGCTTGGTTCCGTGCCGCTAGCGATCTCCGGTGCGCTGACGTTCACGTTCCTCGATTGGACGACGCTCAATATTTATTCGCAGGTCGGATTGATCACGCTCGTCGGCTTGATCGCGAAGAACGGCATCCTGATCGTGGAGTTTGCCAATACGTTGCAGAAGCGCGGGCTCGAGAAGATCGCCGCGCTACGCGAGGCATCGCTGACACGGTTGCGTCCTGTGCTGATGACTTCGGCTGCGACGGTGTTCGGTCATTTCCCGCTCGTGCTCGTCTCGGGTCCAGGCGCGGAAGCCCGCAACAGCATCGGCATCGTGCTCGTCACCGGCATGGTCGTCGGCACGCTGTTCACGCTGTTCGTCGTACCGGTGTTCTATACCCTGATCGCGGCGGATCGCAGCAAGGCGGCAGCAGAAGAAGCAGAGTTAGAGCAGGGCGAGCCGGCAGCAGCCGTTGGCTGAGGACTTGAAACTTCAAGCGTAGGCGAGAGGGCGCGCGGGAGCGCTTCTACCTTCGGTCTTCAGCCTTCAGCCTTCAGTCTTCAGCCTTTTGCGGTCACGCCGACCGCAGAGGCGGCAGCCGATATTCGCCGTCGAGCAGCGGTGCGCGCGGCAGGTACGTTCGGAATACCAGCCCGAACGGTCGTTGCTGAGGCGCAGGCAGCCAGTTCGCGCTGCGCGCGCCGCCCGGATCCTTCCGACTGATATAGATCTCGATCGAGCCGTCGCTCGTGCGTACGAGACCCGGCGTGCGATCGCCAATCGAATAGCGGTTGGCAGGGTTGTCGAACAGATAGAACTGTCCGTCGGGCGTCGCTTCGTACATCGTGAGCGACCAGAACGCATCGACCGGCGGCAATGCGTTGCCTGGCAACGTCAAGCGCCAGTCTTTGGCACTGTCGAACCGCATACCGCCGCTGGGTCCGATCGGACGCATGTACATCGCTTCGACGACTGGCAGCGCAGCGAGGCCGCTGAGTGCAACTTGCGCACGATACATGTAGTCCTGCCCGAAATCGCCGAGATTCGGCTTGGGATAGATCCAACCGTCGACGACGGGTCCCTGTCGGCGTGCCGAGATCAGCAAGGCTTTCGCATCCGCGACGCCCGCTGCGATCTCGGCTGCCTGCGCCGTCGAAAAACGCTTCGCATCGAAGCCGCCGCCGACGCGAATACCCAGCGGCGCAATACGCTCGAGTATCGCCGTGTCCGTGGCCGGCGGCGGATTTTCGATCAGCAGAGCCTGCAGCGACTCGAAATACTCGCTCCACGGCGCCGAGCGTGTCGCGTACTGGCGCCGCGGCGGGTTCGCGCGCGGTCCTTCGATCGCGTACTTGTCCTGGATCGCGTGCGCGCGCGGCAGATCGTCGCTGCCGTCGGTCAGCAGGCGAAACAGCACCCACATCCACGGTGTCGGCGAGCGAATCGCAAGCGGATCGTCGGTAGCATGCTGCGGACCGACGATCGTGAACCTTCCGCCGTTCGGCCCGGTCGTGCGCGTGCCGAGCACAGCGAAGTTGTTCGTGTACATGTCCATGAGCGCCGCAGAGAGGTAGCGCTCGCCCGTCGGCGGAATCGTGATCGTCACCGGACCGTCGTTGAGGTTGATCCAGGATCGCGAGTTGAGAGTGTCGTTGTTCGGCGTGGTGATGCGCTGCGTCTGCGGCGTCGTCGGGGCGCGCAGGTGGAATATCTTGTTCGGAGGCGTGCTCGCGAGCACGGCCGCACGAGCGTTCGCGCTTTCGATCAGCGGCAGGCCGTACAACCAAGCGTCGCGCGCCGCCGCCCGCAGCTCCGAAACCGATGCACGCGCGAAGCTCACATACGAGCTCAACAAGCCTGCAGCGGCGAATGCCTGGATTAGCTCGCGTCGATTCATTTCATTTCCTTTGTTTCCTTTGGCTCATGGTGCGCAGATCGGAGTCGCTCAGGCGACGCACCGTGCGAAAACCAATGTGCGATGATCCGCCGTCGGGCGGGCCGGGCTGGCGCGCCGACGGACGGTAGCGGAAGCAGAAGTTCTTGGCGCACAGGTAAGAGCCGCCCTTGATGACGTGCTTGCGCCCGCCGTCCGCCGGATCGAACGCGTCGCGCTCGCTCGGGCCGTTCGCATTGCCGGTGAGAGCAGGGCGATACCAGTCGCGCGTCCACTCCCACACATTGCCCGACATGTCGTACAACCCGAACCCATTCGGCGGAAAGCACGCGACAGGTGCGACGCGCGCCTTGTAGCCGTCGGTTGCAAGGTCGTCAGTGGGAAAGCGGCCCTGCCAGTGATTCGCGCGCGGCCGCTGGGGCGCGACGTCGCCCCATTCATAGCGCGCCGCGTGCAAACCGCCGCGCGCGGCGTATTCCCATTCCGCTTCTGTGGGCAGATCCCTGCCTGCCCAGCGCGCATACGCGAGCGCATCTTCGTACGAGACGTGAACCACGGGTTCGCGTTCGGCACCGACGATGGAGCTGCCCGGTCCTTGCGGATGACGCCAGTTCGCACCCGCGACGAGTCGCCATTCACCCGGACGACCGTCCTTGGGCGGAATGAACACGAGCGACGCAGGTTCGCGCATCTCAGGCGGCAGATCCGGATACAGCTTCGGATCGAGCGGACGTTCGGCAGTCGTGACGTATCCCGTTGCTTCGACGAATCGAGCGAACTGTTCGTTCGTGACCTCGGTGCGATCGATCGCGAAGGGGCCGACCTCCACTTCTAGAGGAGGGCCTTCCTCTGCATGGTGAGGGTGCGCACCCATCAAGAACTTGCCGCCCGGCAAAATCACTTCACCTTTCCAGTCGGAGGCGCAGGACGATTCACTCGACACGGCGGGCGACTGAGCCGCGAGCAGACCGGCTGCAAGCGTAACGAGCATCGTCGCTTGGCGAGCCATGCGCCGCATTGCGCTCAGATGGGCAGCGTGAACGGTGTGCCGCAAACCTCGTACGTCCGCGGCGGTCGCGAGGGCCAGCTCGGATCCTTGAGGTCTTTCGCCCATTGCTCGATCGCGGCTTCCAGCTCTCGCACGCGCGCCGGCTCGCGCTCGGCGAGATTCGTCGTCTCGTTGGGATCCTCGCGCAGGTTGAACAGGAGCGTGTACGCGCCATCCAGGCTCTTCCAGAGCTTCCAGTCGCCGCTGCGAATCGAGACGAGCGGCAAACGTCGCCACATGAGCTGGCGATCCGTCGAAGCGGGTTGTTCGCCGGTGACGATCGGCATCAGGTCTATGCCGTCGTAGACGCGATCCTCGGGAAGCTTGCCTCCGGCAGCGATGAGCGAAGTCGGGAACACGTCCATCAACGAAACCACCGCGCGGTTCACTTGGCCTGCCGGGATCTTCGCAGGCCAGCGCAGCATGAACGGGACGCGCACGCCGCCCTCGTAGTGGCTCAGTTTCCCGCCGCGCAGCGGTTCGCAAGCGCAGATGTCGCCGATGTATGCGGCGCAGCCATTATCCGACATGAAGTAGATCAGCGTATTGTCGGCTTCGCCGGTGCGGTCCACAGCATCGAGCACTGCGCCGACCGCATCGTCGAGCGCCGAGATCATTGCCGCGTAGATGCGGTTCTCCTCGGACTCGATGTGTGGAAAACGGTCGTAGTACTTCTGCGTGACGACGAGCGGATCGTGCGGCGCGTTGAACGCGAGATAGAGAAAGTACGGCGCCTCATCCTTCGCGCTGCGCTCGATGTACTCGACGGCACGTCGAGCGAAGAACTCGGTGAGATATTCGTTCTCGTTGTGGACGATCTTGCGATCGGGACCCTCGACGATCTGCGAGTGCTCGCCGCGCGGCCGCTTCGCACTCAAGGAGACGCCGGGCGGATCAGCATAGCGCACGTGCGGCAGATTGATGTCGATGTACGCTGTCGCACCGGTGAGGAACCCGACGAATTCGTCGTAGCCGCGATTCGTCGGATAGAAGTCATCGTTCGAACCGAGATGCCATTTGCCTACGAGCGCCGTTCGATAACCGAGCGCCTTCAAGCCCTGCGCGATCGTGATCTCGCCGCGGTCGAGGCCGAGGTTCTCCGCGACGTCGCGCGCCGGCGGGCCGTTGTTG
>DATCLP010000296.1:0-2804 GCA_036563855.1 Steroidobacteraceae bacterium
CTGCGCGGGACTCCTTCGTTTCGCAGGCGTACAGCTCCAGACGCGCGCGAAACTTCTCCGCAAGCAGCGCCGCCTTTTGCACGGCAGGCTGCTCGGTCGCAGTCGGATCGACGATGACGAGAATGGTGTTGATCCTGGTGCTCATAGCTAATCGCTCACGGTGCCATCTGTATTCATGCGCGCACGGTCCTTGAGCGGGCCTTGCATTCGCGACATGTAGTCGGCGATTCCCTGCTGCTCGTCGGGCTTCAAGCTGTTCAAGAAGCGACGCAGGTCCTCATCGATGTTGAAGCGATGCCCTGCGGCGAGATTGCGCGTCTCTTTCAATAGATAGCGATAGTGCTGATTGCGCACGGAGGGCACGAACCCGTCGTCGTCGCCGCGCCCATCCTCTTCGTGACAGCTGCTGCACCATTGCTCGTAACTGGCTTCGCCGAGCTCGAGAAACTTACCGTCGCCCGTTTGCGCACGCTTGGGCGGAGGCAGATTGTTCAAGTAGAGCGCAAGGTCCGCCCACGCCTGCGGCTGGTCGATCTCGCCGCGCGAAACCACCTCATGCATCTGCGTAGCGATGCGATCGCCCTCGATGAAGTCCGCGAGCTGCTTGACGATGTAAGCGCGGCGTTGGTTGGCGAGCGCGGGAATGAGTCGCCTGGCATTGCCTTGCGCGGCAGAACCGTGACAACCGGCGCACTGGGCGCGGTACAACTTGGCGCCACGCTCCGCGTTTGCGTCGAGATCGAGCGCGATGCGCGTCAGCTGCTCCGCACGTTCGGCCTCCGCAGCAACCGTCGCAGACACCCCGAGCCCAACGGCCGCGATCCATCCTGCCGTCGCCAATTTCTTTATCGTCATTGCGCCCATAGGCATGCAGACTATATTGCCTCGCGAGGCCGTCCTCGCATGTGGGATTCGCGTACTTTGCACGCGTTTTCTACGGCAGCGAAATTCGGGTTCGAGCTCGTTCAATTGCCGTTGGCCGTCTTCCTACTCCAGCCATGATAGAAGCTTCGATGTGCATGCGCCTCCACCGGCCGGGCGAACCGCTACGGTCCGAGGTGCGAAAGCTCGAATCACCTAGCGGTTCGCAAGTGCTGTTGCGCGTGCACGCTTGCGCCGTATGCCGCACGGATTTGCATGTCGTCGACGGCGAGCTGCCCAATATCTCCGTGCCGATCGTGCCGGGTCACGAGGTCGTCGGCGAAGTGATCGAAGCCGGTCCCGAAGCACGCTGGCGCGTCGGGACACGCGTCGGTGTACCCTGGCTTGCGACCACGTGCGGCCAATGCGACTACTGTCGTTGCGGCCGCGAAAACCTGTGCGATCTTGCACGCTTCACGGGATACCAGGTCGACGGCGGGTATGCCGAGCACATGCTGGCCGATAGCCGCTATTGCTTCGAGCTGCCCGCCGGCATCGACGATGTCCACGCCGCACCGCTCTTATGCGCAGGCTTGATCGGATATCGCTCCTTGCGCATGGCTCAGGATGCGAAGCGACTCGGGATCTATGGGTTCGGCGCTGCGGCCCACATCGTCACGCAGGTTGCGCGATGGCAGGGACGCGAGGTGTACGCGTTCACTCGAAAGGACGACAGCGCAGCGCAGAAGCTTGCGCTCGATCTCGGTGCAACTTGGGCCGGCGACAGCACGAGCCCACCGCCCAAGGAGCTCGATGCCGCCATCATCTTCGCGCCCGTCGGCAGCCTCGTTCCGGCCGCCCTTCGTGCCGTTCGCAAAGGCGGCATCGTCGTGTGCGGCGGCATTCACATGAGCGACATCCCGCAGTTCCCTTATTCATATTTATGGGGCGAACGCACGCTCTGCTCCGTCGCCAATCTCACCCGCCGCGACGCCGAAGAATTCCTCGCAATCGCCCCGCAAGCGGTCCGCGAAACCAGAGTTCAAACGTTCCCGCTCAGGGACGCCAATGTCGCGCTAGGAAAGCTGAGAGATGGGGAAATTGTTGGCGCTGCTGTACTGATAGCACAGCAGCGCAATTGAGAGTTGGGAATTGAGAATTGAGAATGAAAGCGCGCTTTGCGCTATCGAGAACCGTGATTCCTAGCATTCGCTCGCGAATGCTCGAGCACCATGAGTAATTTGCGCTCGGCACCTCGCGGCTGTGCGCGTTTTCCCTTGATTCTCAATTCTCCATTCTCAATTCGGCGCCGCGGGCTTGCCCGCGGCGCTGAGTTCCTTAATGGCCTGCAGCAACGCTTCCGTATCGACGGGTTTGCTGAGGAGTTTCGCGGCTGGAATCGGAGCTGCGAGCGTTCGAACGAGAGAAGGCAAATCGCCGCTCAGGATGATGCCGGGGATCTCGGCACCGCGTGCGGCACGAGCAGCGTTCAGCACATCGATGCCGGAGTGTTCCGAATCCAAGTGATAGTCGGCGACGATGATCTCGTTCGGCGATAGCGAGCCGAACAATCGCTCGGCTGCAGCAAACGAATCGACGCTGCGCACTTCGAATCCTTCGAGCTTGAGGAACAGCTCGGTCGCCATGCGCACGCCTTCGTTGTCCTCCACGAGCAGGATGCGGGTTTTCTTCGGTCCGGCCGGCGCCATGCTGCGCTCGGACGCGCATTCAGCTTCCGGTTCCAGCTCCACCAAGTCGGAGGCGGGAATGGTGACGGTGACGACCGTGCTGTGGCCGACCTTCGAGACGACGTTGACACGGTAATTCAAGAGCCGTGCGACCTCTTTGACGATCGCCAGTCCCAGGCCGACGCCGAGCCGCTTCGTGCCGTGTGTGTCGACTTGGTAATACTCGTCGAAGATTCGCCCGAGCTTGTCCTGCGG
>DATCLP010000297.1:0-4514 GCA_036563855.1 Steroidobacteraceae bacterium
CTCCGGCTCGATGCCAGTTCCGGTATCGCTCACGCTGATCGAGACGTACTCGCCCGGCTCGACCTCCGGATGGTCGCGGCAAAACGCTGCATCGAGCACGACGTTTTCGGAGCGAACCGTCAATCGCCCGCCTTCCGGCATCGCATCGCGCGCGTTGATCGCAAGATTCAAAATGGCGTTCTCGAACTGGCCGACGTCGATGCGCACGTGCCAGATATCCGGCGATTGCACGAGCTGCACTTCGATCGACTCGCCCAACGTACGCTGCAAGAGATCCTTGAATGCGGTGAGCTGGCGATTGAGATCGACGACGGTCGGATCGAGGATTTGGCGCCGCGCGAACGTCAGGAGCCGGCGCGTGAGATCCGCGCCTCGCACGGCGGCCCGCATGGCTGTGTGAACCTTGCGCGCAAGGCTCGGTGTTTCGGCGAGGCTGCGCTCGAGCAATTGCAGATTACCGAGCACGACGCCGAGCAGATTGTTGAAGTCGTGCGCAATACCGCCCGTCAACTGACCGATCGCTTCCATCTTCTGCGCCTGCAGCAGGCGTGCCTCCAGCCGCTTCAGCTCGGTGAGGTCGTACGCAATCGAGAAGAAGCCGCGTACCTCGCCTTGCGTGTCGAAGCGAGGAATGAAATGCGTCTGCCAGTCGCGCTGTTCGCCGTTGCGCGTGCCGCTGTGCGTGAGGTTCGATGCTTCGCCGCGCAGCGCTGCCTCTACATTCGGCGCAATCGCCTCTCTTTCGTCGAGCGACGTCACTTCGCGCAAGTACTTTCCGATCACCTCATGGCGCGGCTGACCGAGCCATTCGATCATCGCTTGATTCGCATACGTCAGCCGCAGGTCGCGATCGTAGTACGCGACCATCGTCGGCATTGCATCGAGCGTCAGTTCGTAGAAATCGCGGGTCTCGAGCACCTTGAGCTCGGTATGAATGCGCTCGGTGACGTCTTGATAGGTTCCGTGCAGACGCACGGTCTTTCCGTTGCGTCGTTCGGCTTTGAGAATGACGCGCAGCCATCGCTGCGGCTCGCCGTCGCTTGCCAGACGCAGCTCGAGATCGGCAGCCCTCCCGTTGTCGATCGCCGCATCCACAGCCGCCTTGAATTTCGGCCAGTCGTCGGGATGAAAGAAAGGACGGCTGTCGGCCAAGGAAAGCGGATGGTCGCCCTTGATCCGGAAGATCGAATACACCTCTTCCGTCCAATGCATCCGCTTCGTTTCGACGTCGTACTCCCAACCGCCGATGCGAGCCGTCGTCTGCATGTCCTTGAGCAGCAGATCGAGCCGCTCGCGCTCGCTCACATCGCGGAACGTGAGCACGGTACCGACGGTCGTTCCATCCTCCTCCGTGATCGGCACGATGCGATATTCGACCGGACGTCGCTGCCCATCCTTGCGACGCAGGAGCGCGCCCACGCCACGCATGATGTCCGTCGTATAACGCACACGACGAACCACATCGGTCGACTCGCCGGCGTCCCGATCGGTGTTGATGAGCGGACGGTAGTCGCGCCCGATCAGCTCTTCGAGCTCGTAACCCAGATACCTGGCTGCGGCCGGATTGGCGTAACGAATCCGTCCGTCGCCGCTCAGCTCGAGCACGCCTTCGCCGGACGCTTCGACGATCGCGCGATTGCGCCGGTGCGCATCCAGCAACTCCCGATGCTTGCGGCGCAGCCTTGCGCTACGCCACCAAAGAACGGCAACGGCGACCGCCGCCGGAACGCCGAGCAGCACCAGACCGGCGATCAGTCCTTCGCGTGTCGCCGGATCGAGCAAGATGGCAGTGGACATCATCCGTCGTTGGCGTGGCGATCAACCCCGTGCTGCAGGGTCTCGGCCAGGCTCACGTCCTGCGTACCAATTGACTGCGTACTGCATGAGCTGCGCGGAGGTACGCAACGACAACTTGCGTTTGATGCGTTGGCGATGCGATTCGACCGTCTTGACGCTCAAATTCAACGCCTCGGCGGTCTGCCGCGTCGACAGGCCCTTGCCGATCATGTGCAGCACTTGCAGCTCGCGGTTCGTCAGACTGTCGATCGGGTTGGCCGAAATGTACGCGCCGCCCGATGCGAACTTCTCGATCATGCTGTTGCCGACCGCCTCGCTCACGTAGATGCCGCCTTCGAGAACGCGGCGCAACGCAACCAGGAACTGATCCGATGCCGCCTGCTTCATGATGTAGCCGTTCGCGCCGGCCGACAGCATCCGCTCGGCATAGATCGCTTCGTCGTGCATCGACAGCACGAGCAACGGCAGCGACGGATAGTGCGCCCGAGCATCCTTCACGAGCTCGAGGCCGTCGCCCTGCTTCAAGGACACATCGACGATCACGGCATCGGGCTCGAGCTCGCGGATCAACGACTTCGCCTCGCGCGCCGTCTCCGCTTCGCCGCAGACTTCCAGATCCGCTTCCGCTTCGATGAGGCGGCGCAAGCCCTGTCGCACGATCGGGTGATCGTCCACGATCAGCACGCGTCGCTTGCGATCCTTGGTTGCCGCAGTCATCGGTTTGTGCGGTGTCTTGAACATCGATGGGCCTATCGTCATTACCTTCTCCTTACATTGACCGCCCTCTCCGGCGGCATCGGTCAGAATGTCTGTCGACTTCTCGTCGCTCTTTCGAAAACCTTGCGTCGCGGTCTGCGGAAGCTGCTCACGACGGGCCGTGAGCCGTCGGTCGCTTGGTCTTCCGTCGTACGTTGGGGCGTAGGGTCTGGTTGTCGCGCTCGATAGGACATTCGCAAACGATGCGTGTTCCAGTCGGCTCGACGCGTTCGAAATGAACTTCGCCGCCGAGCATCCGAGCCCGATACCGCATGATCTTCAAACCCATGCCGGCCGCGTCCATCGCTCGCTCCGGTAAGCCGATGCCATCGTCGGTGATTGCAAGGCTTACCTTACCGCGGGTAACCCTTAAGTGCAGTCGTATAGTCCGAGCCTGGCCGTGGCGAACGGCGTTGCGGATGGCCTCTTGAGCGATGCGGTACAGATGGTTCGCAAGCTCCGCCCCGAGCGGCTTGGCCCCTTGGATGCGGTGAGAGAACGAGACTTGGACGCCGTAGAGCTCGTGCGCATTCATCGCGAGCCCCTCGAGCGCATCTTGTAAACCGCCGCGCTCGAGATTCACCGGCGACAGTCCGCGGGCGAGCGCACGGGTGTTTTCGATGGCGTTGCTCACGAGCTTCGTGATGGTCTCGACCTCGGGAAGGATCGCCGGGTATTCGGTCGTCAAACGACCGGCAACGCCGCGCAACATCAGCGCAATGCCCGTGAGCTCCTGACCCAAGCCATCGTGCAGATCGTTGCCGATGCGGTATTGCTCGCGATTCACCGCAAGCAGAATTGCGCGCTCGAGCTGTTTGCGCTCGCTCACGTCTTGAAGGACGACGAGGCAGTGATTGCGGCCCGCGATCTCGAAGCGCGAGAGCACGCCCGATGCCGCGAACATCGTGCCGTCGCGGCGCGGCGCCTCGAATTCGATCGTCGTCGAGCTCGTGCCGGGCGGGAGCGGCCAGCGTCCGCGCTGCGCAAACGCGCCGTCCGTCAGCTCGGCCATGTTGCGGCCGATCAGCTCGCCGCGGTTGTAGCCGAACATCCGGTCGAACGCCGGATTGGTGATTTCGACGAGACCTTGCTCGTTGACCACCGCGACACCTTCGAGCATCGACTCGATCATGCGCGCCTGGGTCGCGATCGCCCGTTCGGCTCGCACCTGCTCGGTCGTTTCGGTCGCAATCATCGTCAGCGCGATGATCTGATCCTCGAAGCGCACCGGTGTGATCGCGACATCGAAGTGCCGAGGCTGCGCATCGGTATCGAGCTCCGCAGCGAAGCCGTCGAATTGGCCCGAGTGCAGCACCCGATGCAGCGCCGCCAGCGCGGAAGCGTGCAGCTTGGGCGGGAAGACGTCGGTAATGTGCCGGCCTTCGACCTGCTCAGCGCTCAAGTTATTGACGCCGCGATTGGCAAACAGAACGCGCATCTCGCGGTCGAGCACGAAAACGAAATTCGGCAACGAACCGAAAATCTGCCGCAGTCCCTCGGCCGTGCTCGGAATCTTCTCCTGCCCCGGACGCAGGACGCGCAGATCGCCGATGTACATGCATACGCCGACAACCTCGCCGAGCGTGCTGCGCAACGGCCGCAGGTACACGTTCAGGTCGCGCATCGTGTCGTCCGGCAACGCCGGCGTGCGCATGACGAAGTGCGCGCTTTCCCCTTCCAGAGATCTGCGGAAATGGATCTCGCGGGCACCCAACTCCCCGAGCAGCGCAGTCACGGGCAAGCCGGGGAGGCTGTCGCGCGACAGTTTGCGAGCCTCGGCAAACGCGGCATTGGTCCAGCGCACGGTCAGCGTGCGGTCGAGCACGACGAGCTGAACCGGTGCGGAATCGAGGAGCTGCTGGGCGAGGGATGGCGCGGTTTGGAGATCCCGGATCGCTGCCCGCAGGCCGTCCTCGAGGGTATCCGCCGCCTCATCCGCGGAAAGCTGGCAAGTTGTATAA
>DATCLP010000298.1:0-4446 GCA_036563855.1 Steroidobacteraceae bacterium
TCGAGCAGCAGCGCTACGGTGCTGAAAGCAGTGATTTGTGAGTAGTGGGCGCGAGTGCGCGCTCTACCTTCAGCCTTCAGACTTCAGCCTATTTAGGGGGCATCGAATGCAACGCAGAGATTTCCTTTTCAGTGCAGGTGCACTGGCAGCTCTACAGTTCTCGCGCTTTGCACGCGCGGGAGAAGCGGATCTGTTTCCGATCGTCGAGACCGAGCACGGCAAAGTGCGCGGTCTCATGTCGGGCGGCATTGCCGTATTCAAAGGACTACGTTACGGCGCAGATACGAGCGGTCGCAACCGCTTCATGCCGCCGCAGCCGGTCCAGAAATGGGCGGGCATTCGCGATGCGCTCGACTACGGCAACATTGCGCCGCAGATTCCTGCCGATCGACGCCGCCCGTACGCAGATCTGATTCTCAACGACGTGCAGCCGGGCGGCATGGGCGAAGACTGTTTGGTGCTCAATCTCTGGACGCCGCAGCCCAATCGGAGCGGCAAGCGTCCGGTCATCGTGCGATTCCACGGCGGCGGTTTCTACGGCGGGTCGAGCAACTCTCCCGGCGGCGACGGCGAAATGCTCGCGCGCTTCGGCGACTGCGTCGTCATCACCGTCAATCACCGCTTGAGCGCGCTCGGCTATTTGTATCTCGGCGATGAAGGTGAGTTCGCGGATTCCGGTTCGGTCGGCATGCAGGACCTCGTCGCCGCGCTGCGCTGGGTCCGCAACAACGTCGAAGCATTCGGCGGCGATCCGAAACGCGTGCTGATCTTCGGTCAATCCGGCGGCGGTGCGAAAGTGAGCCACTTGCTCGCGATGCCCGACGCGCAAGGTCTGTTCAGTGCAGCCGGCGTGATGAGCGGCTCGCGGCTCACTGCAATGACGCGAGAGGCCGCAAGAGAGCCTTCGGAGAAACTGCTGCAGAAACTCGGGCTCACGCGCAAGGACATCCGCAAGCTTCAGCAACTCCCGTTCACGACGATTCTTGCAGCGCAGGCCGAAGTCGAGGCGAACGAGCGGTCGCGCGGCGAGGCGCCGCGCTCGTTTGCGCCGGTGCTCGGCAAGGCGATTCCGCGCCATCCGTTCGAGCCCGACGCGCCGGCGATGTCTGCGAATATTCCGCTCGTCGTCAGCACGACGCTCGATGAGCGCACGTATCGCGAATCGAAGTTCGACATGACGTGGGACGACGTGAAAACCACGCTCAAGCGTCTCGTCGGCAACGATGCCGACGAAGTGTTGGAGATGTATCGCAACGAAGATCCGAAGGCGACGCCGTTCATCATCAACGCCCGAATCATCACCGATACGAGCTTCCGCCGCAGCGCGTATGCGATGGCCGAGCGCAAGGCGGCGCAAGCAGCAGCGGGCGGTGCGCCGGTATGGATGTACCTGTGGACCGCGCCGAGTCCGGCGTTCGGCGGGCGCTGGGGTGCTACGCACGGCATCGATGTTTCGCCGTCGATGCACGATATCCGCCTGCCGTTGGTGGGTCCGACCACGGATAACTTGCGGCTCGCGGATCAAATCGCTTCGGTGTGGGTTTCGATGGCGGCGAACGGCAATCCGAACAACCGCTACCTGCCGTATTGGGCGCCGTACGATACGACGAACCGCACGACCATGGTGTTCGGCGATCCGACCAATCCGGTCAACGATCCGCGGCGCCAATTCCGCGAGTATTGGGCGAAGCGGACCGCGCGGGCGAGTACGTGAAACATGGAGACCGCGATGTCTGACATCCGTTTACGCGCGGCTCGTTGTGTTGCGGCGATCGTTGCGGTCCTTGCATTGTTTTCTCTTACGCCTTCGGAGGCACAAGTGACCTCTTCTGAACAACCGACGCTGCGGTTCATCGAAACGAACGGCATCCGCATGCGAATCGCCGAGATGGGGAAAGGTCCGCTCGTCGTGCTCGTGCATGGATGGCCGGAGTCTTGGTATTCGTGGCGTCATCAGCTGCCAGCGCTTGCAGCTGCCGGCTATCGCGCGGTCGCGCCGGACATGCGCGGCTATGGAAAGACGGACAAGCCGGAGCCGGTCGAGGCGTACGACATACATCACCTGACGGGCGATGTCGTCGGCGTCCTCGATGCGCTCGGCGAGAAGACGGCGATTCTCATCGGACATGATTGGGGCGCGATCGTCGCGTGGCATGCGATGCTGCTCCATCCCGAGCGTTTCACTGCGCTCGTCGCCATGAGCGTGCCGTATAGCGGCCGTGGTCCCCAATCGCTCGTGCAGAGCTTGAAGCAGGCGATGGGCGACAACTTCTATTACATCCTGTATTTCCAGGAGCCGGGCGTGGCCGAAAAAGAATTCGATGCCGATCCGCACGCGATCCTGAGCCGGCTGTATCTGTCGCCCGATTCGCCGCGCGATCCGCCGGAGATCACCGATCGCAAGCGTGCGGCCGGCGGTTGGATTCCGCGCTTGGGCAAACCGAAGGGATTGCCGCATTGGCTGACGCAGGCCGATCTCGACTACTACGTCAACGAGTTCAAGGAAGCCGGTTTTCGCGGAGGCATCAATTGGTATCGGAACTTCCATCGCAACTGGGAGACGACGCCGCAGCTTGCGAATGCGAAGGTCGAAAAGCCGGTGCTGTTCGTCGCGGGCGAGAAGGACACCGTCATTCGCGGTGCATCGGCGGATGCATTGCGAGCGATGATGAAGAATGCGGTGCCGGGCCTGCGCGACGTGAAACTGTTTCCCAATACTGGCCATTGGGTGCAGCAGGAACGACCGGAAGAGACGAACGCCGCGATCCTCGAGTTCTTGCGGTCGCTTTGAGGTGATGACGATGACCGAGCATCGCATCTTCAAGATGCCGTTCGCGCGCGTTTATCCCATGTACGTGCAGAAGGCCGAGCGCAAGGGCCGCACGAAGGAAGAGGTCGATCAGATCATTTGCTGGCTGACGGGATATGATCGCGCAGGCCTCCGGAAACAAATCGAACAAGAGAGCGACTTCGAAACGTTCTTCGCTCAGGCGCCGGCGATGAATCCGAATGCCTCGCTCATTAAAGGTGTCGTCTGCGGCGTGCGCGTCGAAACCGTCGAGCATCCGCTGATGCGCAACATCCGTTACCTCGACAAGCTGATCGACGAGCTCGCGAAGGGCAAGGCGATGGAGAAGATCCTTCGCCAATAGCAGCTATACTTCCGCCGGTTTTCTTCTCTCGACTTGCTCGCGCTCGGACGCATCCCCGTCGCCCGGATAGTGATACCACCGCTCGTGCGGAGACACGACGCTGCACGCCAGGCATTGCGTGTGACGCCATTGATGTCCGCAACCGGGACACACGCCGCGCGTCCAGAACGTGTTCCAGACCGTGCCGCACCCTGGCGAGCAGTACCAGCGATCCTCCGGCTTCGGCCGGTAGGCGCACATTGGGCAATAGATTTCAGCTTCGGGTCGCATCTGTCGAGGGCTTGGGGCGCGGAGCTTGGGCCCGAGGCGTGCTGGACCCCAGCCCGTCGCCCGCGGTTGAGCATTGATTGGCAACCTACCGTCAACCTTCGTGCGTCTCAATCGGTAAATCCAGGCTGCGGGAAAATCGCTGGAGGACCTGTGAAGCGCGGAGATGAGCATGAAGCCATGCCGCTCGTAGCGCGGCGTCATCGATCAGGTTCGCGACCAGCATCTCGTTTACTTCGCTCTTCGCGTTCGATCGGCGGATGATTCGGCTTCGGAAGCTGCCAATTGCGTTGAATCGCGATGACGCGCAACGCGAAACAAAGGGCGGCTCCAGCGACGGCACCAAGCACTGGCCAGAGTGCCAAGCGTTCGCCTACCACGACGACGATGGCGCCGGCTAACGCCGCGACAGCATAGAGGTCGGAACGCAGCACAACGGGAATCTGTGCAAGCAACAGGTCGCGAACGACACCGCCGCCGATCGCGGTCAACATCCCGAGCAGTGCCGCCATGAATCCGTTGAGCTCGTACGCGAGGGCCTTCTGAGCACCGGCGACCGCAAACAATGCGAGTCCGGCTGCATCGAACACGCGAACGGGATGCGCCATTCTTTCGATTGTCGGATGAAATCGAAAGGCGATGATCCCGGCAAACAACGACGTCGCGGCGTAGCGCCAATCGCTGATAGCAGCCGGCGGAACGGCGCCGATCAGCACATCGCGAATGATGCCGCCGGAGCAGGCGGACGCGAATGCGATGACCAAGACGCCGAAGACGTCGAGCTGCCGCCTTGCGGCTGCAGTGGCGCCTGCAAGCGCAAAGACGAACGTCCCTGCGAGATCGAGAATCAGTACCAGTGTTTGCATCCTGACAACCTGCTGCTGCGCCGAGGCATTTTGGGGGAGTCGGAATCGCTAACGCGATGCTACTTGTCGCGCGCGATGTACATGGCGCGCTTATATCCCCTTGTATGTTCACAAGGGGATTTTCATGGCCCGCAAAGTCTCTGCTAGTTTCTCAACTGCCG
>DATCLP010000299.1:0-4225 GCA_036563855.1 Steroidobacteraceae bacterium
CAAATCTGCAGTGCATCGAGCGAGTCCAGGCCGAGCGCACCGCCGATCAGCTGCTCCTCGTTCGTGATCGTCGCGGGGTCGACGTCCTTATCGCACTCCTTGACGATCAGCGCCTTGAGCGCGCTCTTCAGTTCTTCGATCTGCGTCATCAAATTTCGGTCCGCTTCAACATTGCCCAGGCGATCGCGAGCGCGACGGCACCGAATGCGGCGAGCGCTGCCGCTTCGGGCAAGACTTCGCGCGTGCCTGCATCGTGCAGCAGTACGTCCAGAAAACCTTCGAGTCCCCATGCCATCGGCGAGACGTTCGTCAGTTGCTGCATGGCTTGCGGCATGACGAACTTCGGCACCATGATGCCACCGATCGCAGCGAGGATCAGATTGCCGGCACCGCCCAGCAGCGTCGCCTGCTCCGTCGTGCGTGTCACGGAAGAAATCAGCAATGCGTAACCGAGCGCCGCTACGCTCACGGCGGCACAAACGAGCGCCAGCGCAGAAGGCGAGCCTTTGAGCTCCAAAGCCTCGCCGCCCAGCGCGGGCACGAGCCACATGCCGGCGGCCATCATCAGCATCACCTGAACGAGGTTCACGATGAAATAGGGCGCGAGCTTACCCAGCAATAAGGTGCCCTGCCCGACGGGCATCGTACGCAACCGTTTGAGCGTGCCTTGCTGCCGCTCGCGGATGAGGGTGTTGGAAAGCGGAATGACTACGAAAAACGCGCCGAACACGAGCCAGGCAGGCACATTTTGTTGAACGGCGCTCGGCGCCCGCGCCTCGCCCTTCGATTGATAGGCATACTCGACTGCCGGCTGGGCATTAGCAGACTCGAACCCGTCAGTGCCGGACAGTACTGCAAGCGGACCGAGAATCGCGGAAAGCCGTTCTCGCGCGAGAATCTCGCGCAGCGTGCCAGTGAAGATCAGCTCCGTCTGCCGTGTCGTATCGGCGGCCACCGTGAGCACGACGGTCGCCGACAATGGAGATGTGGCTTTCGGCAGTGCCGCGCCGTATCCGCGCTTGATCTCGATCCCGAACGCTGCTGCTTGCGCGCGCATCTGATCCCTCAATGCCGTGCCCGGCTCTGCCGAGTGCACCGTGACCGTCCCGCTACTTGCCAGCGCGGCCGCCAGCGCCTGGGAAGCCGCGCTATCGTCCAGATCCAGCACGATGACGCGCATCTTTTCGCCCGCGTGCTGCGCGAACTCATCCTGCATAGCGAGCGACATGATGACCAGGAACGCAAGCGGCATGGCGAACAACAGCAGTAACGCATGCCAGTCGTGAAACAGCAGCAGGAATTCCTTGTGCACTCCGGCACGCCATGCACGCAAACTCATGGCGTCGCCTCCCGCTGCGACTTATCGGCGAGCAACAACTCGAGATAGATCTTCTCGAGCCGGCTCACACCGTAATGCAGGCGCTCGTAGCGGATATCGTGGCGCTCGAGTGCGGCGAGCACTTCCGACAAGCGCCCGGCCGGAACGGTGCACGACCAAACCTTGTGATCGACATGCGTCGGTGCGAATGCCTCGAGCAGTCGGACAACGTCCGGGGTCGGTTCGACGAGCGCGATTTGCAAGTGCTCGGCCCCTTCACGGCGCAGGAGGTTCTGCATACGGTCGCGCAAGACCACGCGTCCATGGTCGATGACGGCCACTGAATCGCACAGCTCTTCCACTTCTTCCATGTAATGCGACGTGTAGACGATTGTCGTGCCGCGCGCTTTGAGCGCCCTGACCGCATCGAGAATGCAGCGGCGCGATTCCGCGTCGATGCCGACAGTCGGCTCATCCAAGTACAGGATCTTCGGTTCGTTCAGCAGCCCGATCGCCAGGTTCAAACGACGCTTGAGACCGCCCGAATATTGTCCGGCAGCGCGCCCCAGATGTTCCTGCAACCGGCAGATCTCGACGGCCGCCTCTTCGCGCCGCGTACGCTCTCTGCGCGACAAACCGAACACGCTACCGAAATAGTCGAGGTTCTGTCGGCCGGTCAGCGCTTCGTAGAACGCATATTCCTGGGGAACGACGGCGCTGATGCGTTTAACGTGGCGCGCGCGACGCGCAAGCGATTCGCCTTCGATCCAGATTTCGCCGCTTTGAATCTTCAAGCTTCCAGACATCAGGCCGAGCAGTGTGCTCTTGCCCGCTCCGTTCGGACCGAGCAAACCGAATATCTCGGCGCGCGGCACCTCGAAGCTCACATCGTCCAGCGCGAGCACCGCAGAACTGGCATACCGATAGCTCACACCGCGCACGGCAATCGCGGCGGCGGCTGAATCTGAGGTCGGCAACGGAAGCGCCATCGAGAAACGTCAGTTCGAACGCGGTGACTCGCCGGCTTCGACGATGAGCGGCGATTGTAATTGCCAGCGCTCGAGCATGATCAGCGTCGGCGTCAGCACGGTCGTCGCCAGGGCGACCACGAGCAGAGCGGAGGACACACCATGAACGAACGTCGACCCGCCCGGGCGGATGGCGCCATCTGTTGAGGGTTGAAGATTGACACGGGCTCTCGGGCCAAGAGGCGAACGATGCGGCGAAGCCCCACGATCGCCGCATCGGCGGTGCATGCCCGCCCTTGCGAGACGGGCATGCGCGTAATGCTTATGGATATCCGCTTTCGCTTGGATCTTCGATGATTTCCATCACGCGATACGTCGAGGTGTACGCGCTGCTGTTCGAGTAGATGATCCGTCCGACGCCCTTGTACAGCGCGATAATGCGATGCGTGTCGCTGCCTTTGAAATTGAAAGGCCTCCACGCCTTGCCCGTAATGTGCGAAGTCACGGCGGTGGGCACGCCGATCAAGGCTTCGACTTCTTCCTTGCTCATGCCCTCTTTCACGACAGAAAACCCTTTGCCGGCTGCTGCCGGTGCAGCCGGTGCCGCAGCGGCAGCAGGCGCAGCGGGTGCGGCTGCCGCGACCGGCGCAGCGCCTTCCTTGTACTGCGACAAATCGAAGCTGCCGGCGATGTACGGTTCTGCGCCCGACTTCGGCAAGTCTTTTGCGGCGCGTTCGCAATAGCGCTTCACCTTGCGACCTTCGGCTTTGGCAGCCACTTCGGCGACCACAGGCTGGTACCGCGCATTGTTCGAGTTGCCGAGCGCGCGACAGAGCCAGGCCATCGCATCGGCGTAGTACTCGCTCGTCGGATTCTTGCGGTAATTCGTGAGCAGCGCTTCCGCGGCTGCATCGAGCACTTCCTGATCCGAGTTCGCCGTGTTGTAGATGCTTTCTGCAGCGCTACGAATCGACGATGGGCCGCCGTTCGCGAACATTTTCACGTAGCGCAGGCCTACTTCATCGAGCGCAAAAGCGCTCATTGCGGCGAAACAGCTCAATCCGCCGACCAACACAAATTTTTTGGGCACGGTGATCTCCCCGAGTATTAGGTGACTGGAAGTGGGGTCGTTCGAGCAGGCGCGGGCCCCGTCGATTGCGCGAAATGTGCTCGCATCACCGATGCCGGTCAATGAGCCGATCGGCCATGACCCGGACAACAAATTTCGCGATGCAACTCGCGCGCATCATCTGCATCGTTCGCGCTCGTGAGCTTGAACCTGTCACACTCATTCGCGCGATCGGACTCGTTTACGGGCGGATGGCCGCGTGAGGCTGATTGCAACATCGCCCGTAACGTCGCTGCCGCGTCCGGGCCTATTTGCCAGAATCTCGGATAATCAGTGACTTGTAACCAGCGGTTCAGGCGAGTTGCTCACATCGAGTCGCCGGGCTGCCGCGCTTCGGCAACGATCGCGCAACGGTGATCCCCCTGTCCGTAACACATTGTATTGGCTGGGAAAAAATGAACATCGGACGCCCGAAACACAGCACGGTTTCAGCGAAAGTCCGTCAGCCGATTCACTTCGCCCCAATCTATTCACAGAGTTATCCACAAGTTATGCGCACCGAGCGGGCATTCGGGCTGTGATCTTGGGGGTCGCCATCGACACGCCTTTGCGGCGCGTCTTCGATTACCGCCCGCCCGCCGGGACGGCTTTGGAGAGCGTGCGGCCCGGGCAGCGCCTTTGGGTGCCGTTCGGCCGGCGTCGGGTCGTCGGGATCATCGTCGAGATTCGCGAAACGAGCGCCGTTCCGGCGAACAAACTGCGCAGCGCATTCGAAATCATCGATAGCGAGCCGACGTTCGATGGGCAGATGCTCGAGTTGCTGACGTGGTCGGCTGATTACTACCGACATCCGATCGGCGAAGTGCTCGC
>DATCLP010000300.1:0-4108 GCA_036563855.1 Steroidobacteraceae bacterium
GTGTTGGTTTGCCGACCCGACCGGCTTGCGTATCCGATCCGGGACGGGATTCCGGTCATGCTCGAAGAAGAGGCGCGCAGGTTGGATCCGCAAGACCCATTGCTGAAAGATTGACGCGTGCAGTTCAGAGTCATCATACCCGCGCGTTACGAATCGACGCGCCTGCCGGCGAAAGTTCTTGCAACGATCGCCGGTAAACCGATGATCCGATGGGTCGTCGAAGTCGCTTTGCGCAGCAAAGCAATGGAAGTGATCGTTGCGACCGACGATGAGCGCGTGGCTGCGGCGGTCGGCCCGGGAGCGGCGGTTGTGATGACGCGCGCGGATCATGTTTCGGGTACCGATCGCATCGCCGAGGTTGCTGCTACCCGCGGTTGGGCCGACGATCAGGTGGTCGTGAACGTGCAAGCGGACGAGCCGCAACTGCCGCCGGCGCTGATCGATCAAGTCGCCGAACTGTTGGCCCGCGATGCAAAGGCTGCGATGGCAACGCTGAGCACGCCGATTATCTCGGTCGAGGAACTGCTCGATCCGAACGTCGTCAAAGTGGTGTCATCCGATGATCGCGCGGCGCTGTACTTCAGTCGTGCGCCGATTCCTTGGCATCGGGACGGCGCGAGCGCTGGGCTTACGAGTCAAACTCGTTTCGACGGTGCACAGCGGCATCTCGGCATTTACGCTTATCGCGTGCGCGATTTGCGACGCTTGACATCGCTGCCTCCGAGCAGCCTCGAGCTCACAGAGAAACTCGAGCAACTGCGGGCATTGCAAGCCGGCATGCGGATTCTCATCGCGGAGGCTTGCGTGTCGCCGGGTGTGGGCGTCGATACGCCGGAGGATTTGGAGCGCGTACGCGCAGCGTTGGCGAGCAGCTGAGCTGCTCGCTAGGCCGTAGACTGTACGCTGTAGGTGGCGCGCGCAGGGTGCGCGAACATCTCGTCCAAGCCCCAAGCCCGTTCGCGCGCTGTCGCGCGCATCTCTGACCAGAGCCCATCCAAAGGCTGTAGGCTATAGGCTGTAGCTAGGCGCGCTTTCGCGCGCACGAGTCACGAGTCACGCAACTCCTATGTCCGCCGAATTTCGCATCCTGTTTTGTTGCATGGGAAACATCTGCCGATCGCCGACAGCGGCGGGCGTTTTCCGGCGCGTTCTGGGCGAGCGCGCTCCGCACCTCAAGGTATTCGTCGATTCTGCTGGAACTCACGACTACCACATCGGAGAGCCGCCTGACGCACGAGCCCGAGCGGCTGCGAGACGCCGCGGCATCGACATTTCGCATATGCGCGCGCGTCAAGTGAGCAAGGAAGACTTCGGCAAGTTCGATCTCATTCTCGCCATGGACGAGGACAACCTGAGGGATTTGCATGCGCGTGCACCCAGCATGTACCGCGAACGGATTCGGCTGCTGATGGACTACGCGCCGAACGCCGCACGACGCATCGTCCCCGATCCGTATTACGGCGGCGAGCAGGGATTCGAAGAAGTGCTCGATCTGCTCGAAGAGGCCTCGGTCGGCCTGGTTGAGCATCTGCTGTCGCAGATGCGAAGGCTGTAGGCCCTGGACTGTAGGCTGTAGATAGAACGCGCGTTCTCGCGATCCATTCGCAAGTCGCCGCTTGCACTACTCTTACCCGTCCCTGACCCTCCCGCTTCGCAGGGGAGGGAATCCAATCGCGCAGCGCGCGCCACGCGCCTACCGCCGGTGAAAGCGCATGCGCGCTTTCACTCATCTCGCCTCACAGGGCCGGCACCCCAAGACATCGAGTCGCTGCTCGGACCTGACGACCACACGGTAAATGTCTTCTGCTCCGGTGCTGGCGCTGCGGCGGCGGCCGCCGATTCCTGGCGCGGTTGCGGTGGAGCAGCAGCGGCTGGCGCTTCGTACGTCCGCGAGGACTCCGAAATGCCTGAATTGCTGCTCGATGTCGCGCCGGAGGTCGGTGGCGAACCGCTTTGCCCGTCAGCGTTCGAGTTCGAGCCGGGGTTGGCTGCTTGAGTAGCTACAGCATTCTGCGTGGCCTCATTTTCTCTGCGGCCTCGGCCGCGGCGGCGACGTCGGCGACGTCCGCTTCGCTCAGGACGCTGTCCCTCGTCAGATTCGTGTGGCGGTGTCGCTTGGCCGGGCACTGACGCTCCATTGGACGACGCTGCAGGCGCGGCTTGCTGCGGTTGCGGGCGCGGCGGTTCCTTGCGAGCTTCAGCCGGCTTGCGGTCCGACTGCGTATCGCGTCGGCCTTCCGCTTGAGCCGCTTTTTCTTTCTCTTGTGCGCGCGCACGAGCACGCTCTGCGCGTTGGCGATCTCGCATACGCTGACGTTCGCGCTCTCGTTCGCGGCGAGACTGTCTGTCGCGATGCGCTCGCTTGTCGTCGCGGGAAGCAGTTTCTTCTTTCTTGCCCGCACCGCCGAACAGATAACGCCAGAGCCGCACGAAGATGCCAACCTGCGGTTCGGTCGGCATAGCCGGTGCGGGACGCTCGTCCGCGACGATGCTCGCGGGCGGCGGTAGCGACGGTACGTTGGAAGAGACGACCGCCGGTGTTGGAGGCGGCGCTTGCTTCTCTTTGATCAGCTCTTCGGTGTTTACCGTTGGGGCAGCCGGAATCAGATGGCTCGCCGTGCTGAATTCGGGTAGTGAGATCTCATCGTCGCGAACGCGCCGAATTTCGTACGCAGGGGTCTGCATGTACTTGTTCGGCACCAACACGACCTGGACGTTGCTCTTGGCTTCGATGCTGTTGAGCCACGAGCGCTTTTCGTTCATCAGGTAGGTCGCCACCTCGACCGGCAACTGGGCGATGACTTTCGCCGTACGGTCCTTGCGGGCTTCCTCGCCGATGAGTCGCAGCAAAGAGAGCGCTAGGGACTCGACGCTGCGAATGGTTCCCATGCCGTTGCAGCGCGGGCACGTGACGTGCGCGGACTCACCGATCGATGGACGCAGTCGTTGTCGGGACAGCTCGAGTAGGCCGAAACGCGAGATCCGACCGATCTGGATACGGGCGCGATCCTGCTTGACCGCTTCGCGCATCCGCTCTTCGACGGCGCGCTGGTTCTTCGGCGACTCCATGTCGATGAAGTCGATGACGATCAGACCGCCCAGGTCTCTGAGGCGTAACTGCCGCGCAATCTCGTCGGCCGCTTCGAGGTTCGTGTTGAGCGCAGTCGTTTCGATATCTGCACCGCGGGTTGCTCGGGCCGAGTTGATGTCGATAGCCACCAGCGCTTCGGTGGGATCGATCACGATCGAGCCGCCCGAGGGCAGGTTCACGATGTGGGAATGTGCCGACTCGATCTGATTCTCGATCTGGAACCGGGTGAAGAGCGGAACCGGGTCCTCGTACAGCTTCAGCTTGCGAAGGCTGCCCGGCATGAAGCGCTGCATGTACTGCTGCGCCTCGTTGAAGACTTCCGGGTTGTCGATGAGGATCTCGCCGATGTCATCGGACAGGTAATCGCGCAGCGCGCGGATGATCGCCTTCGATTCCTGATAGATGAGGAACGGGGCAGGGCGGTCCTGCGCGGCTTGCCAGACGGCGTTCCAGATTTCTTTCAGGTTGTCGAGATCCCATTGCAATTCCTCGGCCGTCCGGCCGACACCCGCGGTCCGGACGATCGCACCCATGCCTTCCGGGATCTGCACCTGATCCAGCGCTTCGCGCAGTTGCTCGCGGTCCTCGCCTTCGATGCGCCGCGACACGCCGCCCGCTCGGGCATTGTTCGGCATGAGCACGAGGAATCGGCCTGCGAGGCTGATGAACGTCGTGAGCGCCGCGCCCTTGTTGCCACGCTCTTCTTTTTCAACCTGGACGATCAGCTCTTGGCCTTCTTCCAGGAGCTCACGGATGTTCAGCTTCCCGCCCGAAGGCTGGACCTTGAAGTACTCCTTGGAAATTTCCTTGAGCGGCAGGAAGCCATGGCGTTCCGCGCCATAGTCGACGAAGCACGCTTCGAGACTCGGCTCGATGCGCGTGATGCGGCCTTTGTAAACGTTGGCTTTCTTTTGTTCCTTCGAGGGTATCTCTACGTCGAGGTCGTAAATCCGTTGTCCATCAACCAGTGCTACCCGCAGCTCTTCCTCTTGAGTTGCGTTGACGAGCATTCGCTTC
>DATCLP010000301.1:0-12671 GCA_036563855.1 Steroidobacteraceae bacterium
GCTTACTGCTGAACGAATCGCGGCGCAGGCTTCCGACGAGAATCGCAACGGTCTTGGGCATGTCTGTCTCCTTACGTTTGTTTGCGCCCAAGATAGCGATGCGGTTGGCCGGGATCATTGGTCCGCTGGCTATAAGATTCATTCGATGAGCGAATGAATCATTTTCGCAGCGGCGGCAGCGGTTGATTGCGAGGGATGAACAGTAGAGCGAGACCGTTGTTGCACCATCGCTCGCCGCGCGGCGGCGGTCCGTCGCGGAACACATGCCCCTGATGGCCTCCGCAACGCTTGCAGTGATACTCGACGATCGGCTCGCGCCCGCGGCGATCGACGCGCGTCTCGATGTGTCCTTCGATCGGCTGCGTGAAGCTCGGCCAGCCCGTGCCGCTGTCGTACTTGTGCTGCGAGCGAAAGAGAGGGAGGTAACAGGCGGCGCAGATGTACGTCCCGCTACGGTATTCGTGATTGAGCGGGCTGCTCCCCGGGAACTCCGTCTCTTCGAGGAACAAGATTTCGAAGCGTTCCGGCTCCAACAACTCGTGCCACGGCAAGTCTCGGCGCTCGAGCGGCGGAAACGACGTTGGGATCGTGTGGCCTTCGTCGCTTGCGTAGAGCGGGCGCGCGGCGGTCGCGGCGCAGAGCGCGCATGCATCGATCAGGAATCTGCGCCGTCGTTCGTTCACTGCAATGCCTCGAGCGCGCTACGAACCTCTTGCGGAATCGGCACGGGCCGCCGCGTCTGCCGATCTACATACACGTGAACGAATCGGCCGATCGCTGCTGGATCGAGATCATCCTCGCGGAAGACGGCAAGCTGATAGACGACGCTGGACTTGCCGAGCTTCTCGAGTCGCAGCCCGACGTGGAGGCGATCGGGAAAACTGAGCTCCTTCAGGAAGCGGCACCCGGTTTCGGCGACGATGCCGATCGCGGGCAGTTTGGACGTATCCGTGCGCGTTGCTTCCATCAAATAGCCGTTCACGGCGGAATCGAAATAGGAGTAGTAGGCCACGTTGTTCACGTGTCCATACTGATCGTTGTCCATCCAGCGCGTTTGCATCGGGCGCAGGACCTTGAAATCGGCTCTCGTGAGCGTCGGCGCAGGCGATGTCATGAATTCCGAGACCATCGAGTGAGTCCAGGCGCCATTTTGCATTTCGCCCGCTAGAATCGCGAGCCTGCGACGCATAAGTACCACGTGATCCGAGAGACTCGAAGAGCCGCCATGAAAACTCGCGCTGCCGTTCTGAACGAAATGTGCCTGCCTCGGCCGTACGCCGAATCGCGTCCGCTGCAGGTTCTCGAGATCGACCTCGACCCTCCGGGTCCGGGCGAGGTGCTCGTCAGGATGCGCGCAGCGGGTCTGTGTCATTCCGATCTGTCGGTCATCAACGGCGATCGCCCGCGTCCGCTGCCGATGGCGCTCGGCCATGAGGGTGCAGGCGAAGTCGTCGAGGTGGGCGAGGGCGTCGGCGATCTTCGCGTCGGCGATCATGTCGTCGCTGCCTTCGTGCCATGTTGCCGTTCGTGCGAGCCGTGCACGCACGGACGTCCGGCTCTCTGCGAGCCCGGATTCAAAGCGAATTCTGCAGGCGTGCTCTTGAGCGGTGCTCGCCGGCTGCATCGCGATGGCATCGATGTGAATCACCATCTCGGCGTTTCGGCGTTCGCGGAATATGCCGTCATGGCGCGCGAATCGCTCGTCAAAGTCGATGCTTCCTTGCCGTTCGAAGAAGCCGCAGTCTTCGGCTGCGCAGTCATGACCGGTGTCGGCGCGGTGACGAACACCGTGCATCCGCAGCCCGGCGAAGCAATCGCCGTTGTCGGACTCGGAGGTGTCGGTCTTGCGGCACTGCTGGGCGCAAGAGTTGCAGAGGCGGCGACGATCATCGCGTGCGATCTCTCGGACGAAAAGCTCGCCGTGGCGCGTGAGCTCGGCGCGACGCACACAGTGAATGCGCGCGACCCGCAAGCCGTCGAGAAGGTGAAGGATTGGACGCGCGGCGGCGTGCATTACGCATTCGAAATGGCCGGCTCGGTGAAGGCGATGGAGCTGGCCTATCAAATCACGCGCCGCGGCGGCACGACGGTGACCGCCGGATTGTCGAATCCGCAGCACCTGTTCTCGATTCCGCACGTCGGCATCGTGGCGGAGGAACGCACGATCAAAGGGAGTTACCTGGGTAGCTGCGATCCTGCGCGCGACATCCCGCGCTACATCGAGTGGTATCGCACCGGACGGCTGCCGATCGATCGTTTACTGAGCGAACGCATTGCGCTCGATGAGATCAATCAAGCGTTCGATCGGTTGGCGGAGGGGAAGACGATCAGGCAAATAGTCAGGCTGTAGACTGGAGGCTGTAGGCTGTAGGTAGAGCGCGCGTTCGCGCGTAACTGTAGCCTGTAGCCTGTCGCCAGCGCTTGCGGCCTAAACGGCCGCAAGCGCGCTCTCGATCCTCTTCGCCAACGCAATCGTTTGCGCTTCCCGACAACGCGCAAGCAGGGCATTCAATGCGCTTACGGTGCGGTCGGTCTTGCGGCCTTCGCCGATGTCGGCCAGCACGAGGCCGCGCTCGATGACGAGATTGGACATCGGGACCGGTTCCTCGCGCGTGTAGTCGCCGAGCGCTTGGGCATAACGGCGTGCATCAGACCACGCTTGTGCATCGAGGCTCACCTCGATCGCGTTCGCGTAGAACTCGAAGTAGCTATGGCTCACGCTGCCGTCCGCGAGCAAGGCTTCGCCTTCGCGCAAGGCGTCGGCGCGCTGCCGGAAATCGTCCGTTGCGCGTGCCAGAATGCCTAGCAGGACGGGGCCGCAATACGCCATTCCGGTTTCGCGTGCGATGGCAATTGCTTCTTCGGCAAGTCGTCGGCCTTCCGCACGATCGCCTTGCAGCACGTACGAGTGGCCGATGAGACCGAGCCCCTCTGCATGAAAGCGTCGTGCGCCCAGCCGCTCCGCATGTTCCACCGTGCGTTTCGCATGCTCGCGGCTCTCTTCCGTGCGACCCCGCAAGAGCAGCGTCGAGGAGGCGACCAAGTGGACGAGCAATTCGCCTCGGAGATCGCCGACACGCTGGACGAGCTCCATGGCTTCCTCGTACACACGCGTTGCCGCTTCCAGCTCGCAGCAGTATTGATGCGTGACGGCGAGCATCGGCAAGTTGGCGAGCATCACGCTCGTCAGGCCGTGACGCCGCGCTTCGTCGATACAGCGCTGGAAGCTTCGGTGCGCGCTGACGATGCGACCGCGCTGATACCAGGCATCGCCCATCCCGCCGAGTGCTCGCGCGAGCTCGAGCGGCGTACCTGCTTCTTTCGCATAGCGCTGTGCCTGTTCGTGTGCTTGCAAGCAGGCGTCGACGCGGCCGAGCGGGAAGCACAGGTTGCCGCGCAGCGAGTAAATGCGCGCCTTCATGTGCGCTTCGAGCTGGGCGCCGAAGGCTTGCTCCGCACGATCCAGCGCTTCGAGCGCTTCCTCGTGCCGGTCCATGATGCGTAACGCGGAAGCGATACCGAAGTACGCGTTCCCGCGTCCCGCTTGATCGATCGCGAAATCGAGCGCCTCGCGGAACGCCGTGAGGGCGTCGTGCGTGCGGCCGAGCTGCAGCAGCAGCTCGCCGAGCAGGCAGCTCGTTTGATGAAGCAGCAGCGGTTCGCGCGCGAGCGCGCTCGCCTTATTCGCCAATCCGAGCGCACGTTCGAATCGCAACGCTGCCTGCTCCGCGCGTGCGGCATCGACGTAGGCAGCCGCGGCGCGCTCATCGTCCGCCGCCGCCAAGTGATCCGCTTGCAGCGCGATGTCGATCGCGTTGAACCACTGCGCTGCGCGCAGATGCAATTCCTTGCGACGCGATTTCAGCGTCGATTCGTAGATGGCATCGCGGAAGAGGGCATGCGCAAATTGGAGGTCGGTGCCGTCGACGCGGACCAATCCCGCATCGACCAATCCGCACGGTTCGTAGCCTGGGTCGTCGAGCAATGCCTGCAGCGCCTGAACCGTGCAGCGATGCCCGAGCACAGCCGCTGCCTGTAGGGCGCTGTGATCGCGGCTCGACAAACGATCGGCGCGCGCAATGACGAGAGAGCGAACGGAACCGGGCAGCGCTTCATGGCCGCTGCTCGCCGCGCGCAGAAGCTGATCGAGAAACAACGGGTAGCCTTCGGCACGACGGATACACGCTTCGATCGTTGCCGTCGGCAGCTCGCCGTAATGCGCTGCCAGCTCGTGCGCTTCGTCATCCGCGAGCGGTGCGAGATCCACGGTGGTCACCGGACAACCGCGCGCACGCGCACGCCAAGTGGCGTTGATCGGATCGCCCTCCGGCCGCGTCGTGATGACGAGCAGAATCGGACAGTTCGCCACGACGGCGGCGATCTCTCCGAGACGCGCGAGCTCGTCGCTGTCCGCCCAATGTACGTCTTCCACGATCAGCATGAGCGGGCTCTGGCGCGCAGCTATTTCGATCAGCTTGGTCAGTGCAAGCGCTCGACCGCGTTGGCGTGTAGGCGCATCCATTGCTTGTTCGAGCGCACTCAGCTCGGCCGACAACGGCGCATCGATGAGATCGCTCAAGAACACGACTTGGTCGATCGTCGCCTGCAAGACCTTCGAGATGCGTTCGACGGCGGCGCTACGTTCTGTCGGCGCTGCGTCCTCGGCGACCCCGCACAGACTCAGCGCGAGCATCGTGATCGGTCGCTGTCCCGGCGACTGACCGAAATCGAACGTTTGCGCGCTGTGAACGGCAACGCCGCGTTCTGCGGCCGCATTGCGCACGGCTTCGACGAGCCGCGTCTTGCCGATGCCCGCTTCGCCGCGAATGACGATTGCGCGGCCGTGGCGGCTCGTCATGCAACGATCGAGCACGGCAAGAATCATCGCCAGCTCCGGACGGCGACCCACGAACGGCCGCTCGCTCGAGCGCGTTTCGGTCGTCAGGGCGTTGAGCGTCCACGCGCAGGCCGGCTCTGCGCTCGAGGCGGCAGGAAGAGCGATCCGTTCGGCGACGACGCGCTCGCCGAGCGCCTGGCGGACTTCGTCCTCGAGCAGGATCCGATCGTCGGATGCACGCGATGCGAGCGAATGCGCAAGGTGCGTCGGTCGCCCAGTCAACGGAAAGATGTCGGCGCTCGGCAAGACCTGGCCTTGCGCGATGCCGATCCGCAGCTTCAGCTCGACGTGCGTCGGCCAGCGAGTGCGTGCGAATGCGCGGCGAATTGCGAGCGCTGCGCGGCTCGCACGTTCCGCTTCGTTACCGTAGGCCGTCGGCAGTCCGAACACCGTCAATACGTTCGCGCCGGCACGCCGGTCGGTGCGTCCGCCGAATGCTTGCGAGGTCTCGCGGACGAGCGAGTGAAATTGCTCCGCGACCGCGAGCGCTTCTTCCGGATCAGCGACCGATTCGAGCTCGAGCAGGCCTTCCAATCGCGCAACGCTGACGACGGCGTCGCGCAGTGCCGGCCTCGTTTCGACGGCGGGTGCAGGCGGGGCCGCCGCCGGTACCTCGGCATGATCGGTTTCGATGTCTTCGGTTGCGACCGATCTTCCGGCGCGCCGACGGCGCATCAGCTCGCGATACAGCGCTTCGATCGCCGGCTCGGGTGCAACGTCGAGCTCGCGTCGCAGCGCGTCGCGGCAGATGCGGTACTGGCGCAGCGCTTCCGCGTAAGCATTACGGCGCGCGTGCAACTCCATGATGGTGCGATGCGCAGCCTCGTTCAGGGGCTCGAGCGCGACCAATTTGGTGCAAGCGAGCAGCGCGCTATCGGTGTCGTCATTGGCGAGACACAGCGCTGTGAGCTTCTGCAACGCTTGCGTGACTTGCTGGCGCAAGGCCAGCCGTTCCTGGCTCAGCCAGTCCTCGAACGCCGTCGATTTCGCATCGAGGCCTTCGAGCAACTCGCCTCGATAACACTCTACGATACGGCGTACGTCCGACATCGTGCTCGACGCCAACGCTCGGCGCAGCTCGGCGAGGTCGGTCGCGACGGCGCCATCGAGAGCGACCGAATCGGTGTCGGCTCGCAGAATGGATTGGGGCAGCGTCTTGCGTAGCGCAGCCAGCGCCTGACGCAAGCTCGTTCTCGCCAGCTCTTCTTCGGCGTCTTCCCACAAGAGCAACGCAAGACGATCGCGCGAGTGCGATTCGTTGGCGCGCGTCGCCAGATAGGCGAGCAATGCGCGGCCCTTACGCGAAGGGATCTTGATTTCCTGTCCCTTCGCGTCGCACAGGCGGAATCCGCCGAGCAGTTGTACCGAGACTTCGTGCAAAGTCGTCGCCCTTCAGTCCAGATTTCTTGTTATCGGTCCAGCGGTTAGGTCGCGAGAGGCGCGCAGCACCTGCGCGGATGTGACCACCGATGAGCGCCCCTCAGCCGTCTGAACTGCCGAGGGGCTGGCGTCCCGGCGCGCCGCTGCGCCGGGGGGACGCCATTTTCACGGAATTTTCACGGGTGTCGAGACTTCGGGCTCACGGGCGACCCGTAGAAAGCACAACACGCTGATGTCAGCGCCAGGTTACGCCTGTGGAGGAGTGCTATGTCATTGACCGATTGTCGCGGTATCCCTGTTTCGACGTCCGATCGAGGCTTGCTGCATAAGTACGAGCAAGCGGTGGATTTGCTGGCGAGTTACTTCCTCGACCCGCTCGAGGTCATCGAGGAGATGCTGAACCAGGAGCCGAGCTTCGCCGCCGCCCACTGCGTCCGCGCCGCGCTGGCCGTCGGGGCAACCGATCGCAGCTTGGTGCCCATGCTCAAGGAAAGCGTCGCGGCCGTCGAGGCTCTCGGCAAGCGCGCGAACGACCGCGAGCGCGCCCATATCGCTGCGGCGCGCAAGTGGTTGGAAGGGGATTTCGAAGGGTCGGTGCGCGCCTACGGCAACATTTTGCTCGATTACCCGCGCGATCTTCTGGCGCTGCAGGCAGCGCACCTCGGCGACTTCTATCTCGGTGCCTCGACGATGCTGCGCGACCGCGTCGCCCAGATCTTGCCGTACTGGGATGCGAACACGCCCGGCTACGGCTACGTGCTCGGCATGTATGCCTTCGGATTGGAGGAGACGGCGTTGTACGCCAAGGCCGAGGATACCGGCCGTCGCGCGCTCGAATTGAATCGCCGCGATCCGTGGGCGGTGCACGCCGTCGCCCACGTCATGGAGATGCAAGGCCGGTTGCGTGACGGCATCGAATGGTTGTCGTCGCGCGAGGCGGATTGGAGCCGCAACAACGCGTTCGCGTATCACAACTGGTGGCACTTGGGTCTGTACTACCTCGATCTCGGAGAGACCGGGCAAGTGCTCGATCTCTACGACAAGCGGATCCGGCCGATGCCGTCGCAGGTGCCGCTCGAAATGATCGATGCCTCGGCAATGCTGTGGCGGCTCGGACTGCGCAACATCGACGTCGGTACGCGTTGGGAACGGTTGGCCGATTCGTGGGCGCCCGTCGCCGATCACGCCTACTACGCGTTCAACGATGTGCACGCCGTGATGGCGTTCGTCGGCGCGCAGCGTTTCGAAGCGGCGGAGCGCGTCGTCAAGCTGCTCGAGCGCAAGGCGCAAGAAGCGGATACGAACGCGATGATGTCGCGCGACGTCGGTTTGCCGATTGCCAACGCATTGATTGCGTTCGGTCGCGGAGATTACGCCGGCTGCATCGACTCGATGCTGCCGGTACGCACGATTGCGAATCGCTTCGGCGGCAGCAATGCGCAACGCGATCTGATCCATCTGACGCTGGTGGAAGCTGCCTTGCGCGCACGCAACTTCAAGCTCGCACGCGCGCTGATCTCCGAGCGTACGCAGCTGAAGCCGACGAGCCCGTGGAACTGGCAGCTCACTGCTCGTTCGATGGAGATCGCCGGCGACGAGATCGCAGCTTCGAAGGCGCGCGAGAACGCCGAGTCGCGCAGGAAGGCGCAGCTGGCAGTGGCGTGAGCAGCGGCGAGGGCAGCGAGGGCTGCCCTCGCAGGGCTTGGGGCTCGGGGCTTGGGGCATGGGGCAAGGAGAGCGCGAACGCGCCTCTACCTACAGCCTACAGCCTACGCCTAGTCGCTAGGCTTTGTGTTCCCTCGCCAAATACTCCTGCGATTGCATCTCTATGAGCCGGCTCTTCGTTCGTTCGAATTCGAACGCGAGCTTCTCGCCACGGTAGATCGCATCGATCGGCACGGGCGATGAAACGATGAGCTTTACGGCGCGGTCGTAGAACTCGTCGACGAGCGTGATGAATCGCCGCGCTTCGTTTTCTTTTTCTGCGGTCAGAACGGGCACATTGGTCAGGAAGACAGTGTGATAGCAACGGGCGATTTCGATGTAATCGGCCTGACCGCGCGGGCCCTCGCAAAGCTCCTTGAATTCGAACCACACGACGTCCTGCGCGAGGCGGTGTGCATGCAGGCGGCGGTGGTTGAGCGTGAGCGTCGCATTGGTCGCGCCCGTTTCGCCTGCGACGGCTTCGAACAGTCGCTCGATCTCGGTCCGCGTTTCTTTCTTTTCGGTATCGAGCCAGATCGGCGCTTTCGTGAGCGTGCGCAGTCGATAGTCCGTTCCGCTGTCCATGTGCAGAACCTGCGTATGCTTCTTGAGGAGCTCGATCGCCGGAACGAAACGCGCACGCTGCAAACCATCCTTGTAGAGATCATCCGGCGGCACGTTCGATGTGGCGACGAGCGTGACACCGCGATCGAACAACGCGCGGAACAAGGCTCCGAGCAGCATCGCATCGGCAACGTCGGCCACGAACAGTTCGTCAAAGCAGAGTACGCGAGTCTTGCGCGCAATCTTGTCGGCTACGAGCTCGAGCGGGTCGGCGTAATCCTGATGACGCTTCAGCTCGTGGTGCACGAACTGCATGAACCGGTGGAAGTGGCTGCGCTGTTTGTCCTTGAACGGGAGCGAATGGAAGAACAGATCCATCAGCCAGGTCTTCCCGCGCCCAACGCCGCCCCACACATAGACGCCTCGCTGTAATTCGCGCTTACGCCGTCCCAACAACCCGTGCAGCAAGCTGCGCGGCTGCGGTGCGCTCAACCGCTCACGTAAATCGTCGAGCACGGCAACGAGCCGTTCCTGCGCAGGATCGGGCGTGTACCCGAGACGCGAGCACTCTTTTCGGTAGAGCGCGGCGACGGAGGTCATGCGGCAAAGCTGTGGGCCGTAGGCTGTAGGCTGTAGGACGAGCGCGCGTTCGCACACCTTCTTTCGAAGTCCAGAGCCCAGCGCCCAGAGCCCAGCGCGCTTTCAGTCGCCTGTAGCCGCATCAGAGGTTCTGATAATTCGGCCCCGACCCGCCTTCAGGCGTCGTCCACGTGATGATCTCGTAAGGATCTTTGATGTCGCACGCCTTGCAGTGCACGCAGTTCGCCGCGTTGATTTGCAAGCGGCGGCTGCCGTCGCTGTCCTGGACGATCTCGTACACGCCGGCAGGACAGAACCTCTCGCATGGATTGCCGTACTCCTTAGTGCAGCGGTCGATGCAGATCGACGTGTCGTGCACCTTGAGGTGTACCGGCTGAGATTCGTCGTGCACATTGCCGGCGAAGAACACGAAGGCGAGGCGATCGCGCGGCGGCAGCGTTCGGTCTATCCAGCCGCGGTCGGGCGATTCGTATTCGTCGAGCTTCTTGAGCGCCGACCAATCCGCATAGTTCGAAAGCGTCCACGGACTGCGTCCGCGCGTCATCGCTTCCCAACCCGAGTTCAGCAAGCCGAACCACAGGCCGTACTTGAAGCCGGGCTTCAAGTTACGCACTTGATAAAGCTCGCGGCCGCCTTCGGAGTTGCGCCAGCGCGCATCGAAGCCCTTCGCATCGCCCACTTCGGCAATGTGCTCGGCAGCGCACATGCCGGAGCGGATGGCTTGGTGGATGCCTTTGATCTTCGGAACGTTCAGCGTGCCGCCGGCATCGCCCACAAGGATCGCGCCGGGCATTTCGATCGTCGGCAGGGACTGCCAGCCGCCGGCGGCAATCGTTCGCGCGCCCGCTGCGAGGATCTCGCCGCCTTCCAGCAACGGCTTGATGCGCGGGTGATGCTTGAACTGCTGAAACGCTTCGAACGGCTTCAAGCGCGGATCGTGATAGTTCAATCCGACCACGTAGCCCACGTACACCCGATCGTTGTCGAGGTGATAGAGGAAGCTACCGCCATAGGTCTTGTTGTCGAGCGGCCAACCGACGGAGTGCTCGATTCGGCCGGGCTTCACGCGGCCTGGCGGCAACTGCCAAAGCTCCTTGTACCCGAGTCCGAACGTCGGCGGATCGTGGCCTTCGTGCAGATTGAAGCGGCGGATGAGCTGTTTCGCGATCGAGCCGCGGCAGCCTTCGCTGATCACCGTGACTCTTGCATGGATGTCGACGCCCGGCGTGTAATTCGGTCCCGGCTCGCCGTTCTTTTCGAGGCCCATATCGCCGGTGCGCACGCCTTTCACGGCGCCGGATTCGTCGAACAGCGCTTCGGCTGCAGCAAAGCCCGCAAAAACTTCCACGCCGAGTTTCTCGGCTTCCTGCGCCATCCAGGGCGTGAGCTGGCCGAGCGAAATGATGAAGTTGCCGTGATTGTTGAACGGCGAAATCTTCATGCGGACGAGGAAGTCGGGGAGCTTGTAAGACGAGGTCTTCGTCATGAAGCGCACATCGTCCTCGACCGCGGGAACCTTCATTCCAGGGTATTCCTGGCGCCAATGCGGAAGAAGTTTCTCGAGCGGGCCGGGCTCGAGAACCGCACCGGAAAGCGAATGCGCGCCGACAGAAGAGGCCTTTTCCAAGACGCAAACGTTGAGCTCCGGCTTGAGCTGCTTGAGGCGGATCGCTGTCGCCAAGCCGGCAGGTCCGGCACCGACGATGACGACGTCATATTCCATTACTTCGCGTTCTGACATGACTCGTGCTCTTGGATTGGCTGGTTGTGAAGCGCGCTCACTGTTGCGCCTGGATCTTGGGAAGCAGCTCGATTTCTTCGAGCTGCTTGCGAACTTGCGATAGGTTGCCGACGACGACGACCGACATGCGCGTCGGCTCGAGATGCTCGCGCGCGGCCTGCGAGACTTGCTCAGGAGTGACTGCGTAAAGGCGGTCGATGAACGTCGTCAACCACTCGGTCGGCAGGCCGTGCAGATCCATGAATGCAAACTGGCCGATCAAGCCTACGCGCGATGCATTCGACATCACGAAGATGCCGTTGCGGTAATTCTTGATCGACGCGAGCTCCTCGTCCGTCGGCGGTTCGCGGCGCAGCCGATCGATTTCCCGGTAAATCTCCTGCAGCGCGGGCCCCGTCGATTCGGCTTTCACATCCGCGCGTTCGGCCCAGACGGCATGCCGATAGTAAGCGCCGACGCTGCTGCTCGGCGAATACGCCCAACCTTTGGTCTCGCGCAGATTCATCGTGATGCGCGAGGTCAACCCGCCGCCGAGCAACGTGTTCGTGACGGAGAGCGGCATGAATTCCGGGTGACTCGGATCGATGACTCGCAGACCGATGCGCAGCGTCGATTGCGGTGCATCCGGACGGTCGATCAGTACCGTCACCGGCTCCGACGGTTCGGGTGACGGAAGTCGAAGCGGCGCAGGACCATCGCGCCAGCCACCGAGATGGCGTCGCACGGCGGCTTCCACGCGCGCGCGGTCGAACTTGCCGGCCACGTACACATGCGTGCGTTGTCCACCGAAGTTACGCTCATAGAAGCGGCGAACGTCTTCGATCGAATAGGCCTGCAGCTGCTCCGGTGTCGGGAACACGCGGCCGTAGGGATGGTTTGGAAAGAGTAAAGCGGCAAACGCTGCTTCCGCTTGAGCTTGAGGGGTTGCGAGTTGCACGCTCAAGTTGCGCAAGAAGTTCTGGCGAATGCGCGGGAGCTCGGATTCGGGCAAACGCGGACGCGTGAGAATCTCGGCGAGAAGCGCAACCGCATCTGCACCGTATTCGGAAAGTACATCGAGCGACAAGGTCGTTTGATCGGCGCCGACGCCGATGGCGACTTGCCCGCCCATTTCCGCAGCCTCTTCGGCGATCTGCTCCGCCGTTCGAAATTCGGTGCCTTCTTTCATCAGCTCCGCGGTGAGGTCCGACAGCCAGGTCTGCTCGCCGTCGTTGAGCGCACCGACGCGCACGTTGATTGCGATCGTGACTTTCGGAACCGAGCCGAAATCGATGAACGTCACTTGTACGCCGTTCGCCAGCGTGAGCTTGGTCGGCGTGGGAATCGTGAACGGACGCGGCGGACCGGGTTGCGGCGCAAGCTCGGCAGCCCGCACTACGGTTGCGCACAAGAAGAGTCCGAGTAGGGCGGTGCAGATTCGTGTGCTCATCGCTCGTTCGCTCCACCTGCCGTAGCGGCACCCGGCTCGAGGAAGAGGACGGTGCGGTTCTCGCGACGCAGATACTCCTGAGCCGTCCGCTGGATCAGCTCGGGCGTGACCTTGGCGAATTCGGCTTCGATGCGATTGATGCGTCCAGGGTCGTCGTCGAACAGCGCGAAGCATGCGAGCAGATCGACGAGGCCGAGCTTCGTGCTCGATCCGACGAGATCGTAGAGGGCGGCACGAATCTGGCGGCGCGCCCGTTCGAGCTCCTCTTGCGTGACCGGCTCCGTGCGAATGCGTTCGATGTTCTCGTCGATCGCCGCGAGGATCTCGTCTCGCGGGGTGGCGGGATCGTGCAAGAG
>DATCLP010000302.1:0-2096 GCA_036563855.1 Steroidobacteraceae bacterium
TCCCGGAAGAGGCCGTCGCAAGAATTCGCGCCATCGAGGGCGTGCTGGCGACACGCGTCATCGCTTGACCCGTATGCCGAGCTCGAAGTCTTCCGTTCGATCCAAATCTGCGAACAAGCGCGCCAAGAAGGCGAAGCCGCAAGCCGTCGAAGCCGTGCTCGATCTCAATTCGTTTCGCGATCAGATCGATCGCATCGACGAGCAGATTCACGAGCTCTTGAATCAGCGTGCGCGGCTCGCTCAGCAGGTCGGTGTTACGAAGCAGGCACAAGGACTGCACACGGCGGATTTCTACCGTCCCGAGCGAGAGGCGCAGGTCTTGCGCAAGGCGATCGAGCGCAACAGAGGACCGTTGCGCAACGAGGAAATCGTCAGACTGTTCCGCGAGATCATGTCTGCCTGCCTTGCGCAGGAGGAGCCGCTGAAGATCGGTTTCTTGGGCCCGGAAGGCACGTTCTCTCAGCAAGCCGTCTACAAGCACTTCGGTCACTCGGTTCGCGCGCTGCCATTGCCGGCGATCAGCGAAGTGTTCGAGGAAGTGCAGGCGGGCCATGCCGATTTCGGTGTCGTGCCGATCGAAAACTCGACCGAAGGCACGGTGAACAACACGCTGGACATGTTCCTAAACTCGCCGTTGAAGATTTGCGGCGAGGTCGAGCTCAGGATTCATCAGAACCTGATGGGCCGCATGAAAGGTCTCGAGAACATCGAACGCGTCTGCTCGCACCCGCAATCGCTCGCGCAATGCCGTCACTGGTTGGACGAGCACATGCCGGGCGTCGAGCGAATTCCCGTGAGCAGCAATGCCGAAGCAGCACGACGTGCTCGCGACGAAGACGGCACCGCTGCGATCGCGGGGCAGGCAGCGGCAGAGGTCTACGGTTTGAACATCATCGTTCCCGAGATCGAGGATCGGCCCGACAACACGACTCGGTTCCTCGTCATCGGCCGCAAGCTGTTCAGCCCGAGCGGTAAGGACAAGACGACGTTGCTCGTCTCGGCGGGAGACACTCAGGCGCCCGGCAGTCTCTATCGCTTGCTCGAACCTTTCGCACGCAAGCAGATCAGCCTCACTCGAATCGAATCGCGCCCCTCGCGCCGCCGTAAATGGGACTACGTGTTCTTCATCGACGTCGAGGGCCATGCCGAAGAGAGGCCGCTGAAAGATGCGCTCGAAGAGCTGAAGAAGCGGGCCTCGTTGTTCAAAGTGCTGGGGTCGTATCCGTGTGCGGTGGTTTGAGGGGCGACAGGCTACAGGCGACGGGCGACAGCAAGAGGGGCCGCGATGCTCGAGCGGCATCGCCCCCGAGAATTGTCGTTCTGGGAATATGAGTTCATCCTCTTGCCGTAGCCCGTAGCCCCGCTGTCGCCTGTAGCCTGTCAGCTAATCCCATGTTCGATCCCACCTCCCTCGCTTCCCCTTACGTCCGTACGCTCGCGCCCTATGTGCCGGGCAAGCCGCTCGAAGAGCTCGAGCGCGAGTACGGCGTTCGCGACAGCATCAAGCTGGCTTCGAACGAGAATCCGCTCGGACCGGGCCCGCGTGCGCGCGAAGCGATGGCAAGGGCAGCGGCGGATGTAGGCTTCTATCCGGATGGCAACGGGTTTGCTTTGAAGCAGGCGCTCTCGAGAAAGCACGGCGTACCGCTCGAGTGCATCACGCTGGGCAATGGCTCGAACGATGTGCTGGTGATGCTTGCGGAAGCGTTTCTCACGACGGACGCGGAAGCCGTGTATTCCGAGTATGCGTTCGCGGTGTACCCCATCGCCGCGCAAGCGACAGGAGCGAAAGCGCAAGTGGCAAAGTCGTATCCGGCTTCGCACGCAATGCCGCTCGGTCACGATCTCGATGCGTTGCGGGCGCTCGTCAACGAACGCACGCGGCTCGTGTTCATCGCCAATCCGAACAACCCGACAGGAACATGGGTCGAAGCGGCACCGCTTCGCTCGTTCATTGCCTCGCTTCCTTTGACGACGCTCGTCGTCGTCGATGAGGCCTACATCGAGTACGTCGAGGATGCGGACTTTCCGGACACGAGCCGCTGGCTCTCGGACTTTCCGAATCTCGTCGTCACGCGCACGTTCTCGAAGGCCTA
>DATCLP010000303.1:0-6759 GCA_036563855.1 Steroidobacteraceae bacterium
GACCTGACGCCGAGCATCCGCTTCCTCCTGTTTCTGTTTCTTGAACGTGTTCAGCTTCTTGAGCACGTTCTCGGGCGTGTCGGCGAGCGCGATGTTGATCGCCTTGAGTTGCTTTTCCTTCTCTGCGACTTGCGCCTTGAGCTTTTGAACTTCCTTCGCCGCGGCGGCGCGCTCGTTGGCGATCTGTGTCGTCGCGTTTTCCTTGAATTTCAGGAGCTCGGCCTTCTCGGCTTCGAGCGCTGCGTTGGCCTTGAGCGCTGCATTCAGTTTCTCTTCGAGCGCGGCGATCGAGGCTTTGGCTTCTTCGCGGGTCTTGCGGAGCTTCTCTTCAGATTCGTCGATCCGCTTCAGCGTGTTCTCCAGCGCTTCCTTGAGCTCGTCCTGGCTGCAGTTCGGGTCCAGTTTCAAAGCTTGCGCCGCAGAGCGCATCAACATCTGCTTGCTGATCGCGAGATCTTTCCAAACCTTCAACTGAAGCTCGAACTCGGCCGGATTCACCATCTGTCCTCGGATACCTGAAAAATGGGGGCGCGGATTGTAGAGCAGATCGCCGGGATCGTGGAGAGGGAGTCGCGGCACGCAAGAGAGCAAACAACTGGGACCAACGCCCGCACGCTTATGTGAACCCCCGCGGCAGGGGCGCTTCATGGCATCCCCGATCGCTCTAGCGGGGACGGGCTGGCGTTTCGCAGCGGAAGTTCGCGGCATCGTCGATGCTTCCTTGCCCGATGTAGCGCGCGACTTGCGGTTCGGGACACAACGGCCGAGTTCGATCGACTTTTCCGTCGGTTGCGTGGGAAGCGATCAACCGAGCCGGAGCGATGCCGCGCTCGACCCATTCCTCGAGCGCCGCGAGCGCATCGAAGGTGTTGGGGCCCGGGCCGCCGCGACAATGGTGCATGCCGGGTGCCAGAAATAGACGCACGAAACCATCGGCGACCTGTTTGCCGCCGGCGTTCGCAACGACCTGCTCGTAATAGTCGATCGTGCCGTACGCGCTGATCGCCGGATCCGCCCAGCCGTGATAGAGGATCAGCTTGCCGCCGTTTTTCCGGAAGGCCGATAGATCGGGGTTCGTCGGGCTCAGAATTTCCGCGATCGTCTGAATCTTGGGCAGATCTCGAGCCAGGTCGAACTGCATGAAATCGTAGCTCGGGTCGTCAACCTCGAACGCCATGTAGCGGAAAAAGCCATCGGCGAACCGATACCCTGTCGGTGATTCAGCGGCAGATTCCGCGTTGAACGCGAGTTTGCCGTCGCTGCGACGCGTGGGCGGCACGCGTCCGGAGATCCAGAGCTGCCAACCCGTCGCGCCGGCTTCGTGTCCGACCGGAAAGCCATGGACGGCTCGGCCGTCCGGCGTCGTTCGCGTTTCGTAAATCGCCTTGACCGTCTCGATCTGACCCTTGGTGAGGCAGTCGGGCGCGTCGCCGGCCTTGCATTCGAGTACTGCTGGATCGAAACGACACAAGCGAGGGTCGCCGACGAGCCCATCTGCCAGTCCGTCGGTGCGGTCGCATGCAGCGAGCGTTGCGCGCGACAGGACATCGAGCTTCTCAGGCGGAAGGGCGCGTTCGGGCGAGGCCAGCATGGTTTGATAGATCAGCGCCCGACGCACGTAGCCCAACGCGCCAAAGCTGGGATCGCCGGCAATGATTCCGTTGAAATCCGTCGGATACCGCTGCGCCTCCATGAGAGCCTGCCGGCCGCCGTTGGAACAGCCATTGAAGTAGGCGAAGCGCGCGGCGCTGCCGTAGTACGCGCGCGTGAGCTCTTTCGTGGCGACGACGCTCACGTGCGTGCCGCGATGACCATAGTCGATCTCTTTCGCTCGATCATTGAGCGCCCATTTGCCGTCCGTGCCGGAGGTTCCTTTGTGGCCAGTGTCGGTGGTGGCGGTCGCATAGCCGCGCTGAAGTCCTTCGCGCAATGAACCGAATGAGCCGGCAAATCCGCCGACGCCCTGAAACAGGAACTTGCCGTTCCAGGTGCGAGGCCATCCGACTTGGAAGCCCACTCGATTGCCCGGCGTTGCCACGCTTCCGGTGACGAGGCAGTGCTCAGGCAGCCCTCCGTTCGCGGCGACGATGGTTGCCGATTCGATGGTCGTGTTGGAAGGCGCTTTGTCTTGCAGCGCGGCCACCGAACAGCGGTCATGATCATCTGCGTGCACCATGAGCGGGAGCGCAGTTACGCCGATAGCCAAGAGCACGGTCGTTGTTCTTCGCGACGTCCTCACGAACGGTCCCCCGAGCCGCTGTCGATACGCATGCACGGATTATCGAAACAGGCTTTCAACTGCGGCAAGCGCGCCCGATGTCAAGAAGTATCGGCCGCTTCAGGCCCGCGCACGTCCGCGGTTGCAGTGACAACGAATCGCGCGCAGTCTTGGCGCCGTCGCATGACGAGACGAACAACGGGGGATGCAATGCGTGCGATCGCGACTGGGATTGCACTATGGGTCGTCGGCGCAGCCGGTGTGTTCGGTGCGGAGACTCAAACATCGTCTGCTGGCGGGGCGAATCCGATGACGCCCGAGCCATCGCTCGGCGGTTATCTCGCGCCTTCCGCAAGGTTGAGCAGCCTCGCATTGGTCCCGCCGCCGCCCGAGCCGGGCAGCGCAGCGATGGCGCGAGACGAGGAAGTGAACCGGCGAATGCTCGAACTGCAGGGTTCGCCTCGATGGCAGCTCGCCATCCGGGATGCCGCGCTTACGTTTCCGCATGTTGCGGAGACTTTCTCCTGTGCGCTCGGCGTTTCGGTCAGCCAGGAACGCACTCCGCGCTTGATGACGCTCTTACGTCGTACATTGGTCGACGCGGGTCGGTCGACGTCCCAAGCCAAGGACCGCTATCAGCGCGCCCGGCCGTTCATGGTGAACGGTAAACCGCTTTGTACCCCTGAGCGCGAGGATGCGCTGCGAGCGAACGGCTCGTACCCATCGGGACACAGCGCAATCGGGATGGCATTGGCGCTCGTGCTGGCGGAGCTGGCACCGGATCGTGCCGAAGCGCTGATCGCTCGCGGTCGCGAATTCGGCCGAAGCCGTCTCGTCTGCAACGTGCACTGGGCGAGCGACGTGATCGAAGGGCAGATGATGGGCGCCGCCACCGTTGCACGTTTACACGCCGAGCCTGAATTCCGCACAGATCTCGAAGCTGCTCGCGCAGAGCTCGCTGCGGTGCGAGCGCAAGAGTCGACGCCGAAGGATTGCTCGCTCGAAGCGCACGCTTTGCAAACCCTGCATTGATGCGCGCGAGGAGCGAAGCGATGAGAGCGCGATCCGCAATTTCTCTCGGCGTCGTTGCTCTGATGTTCGTCGGAGTCGGCGCGCACGCAGCGACCGCGTGGTTCGGCATCCCCGTTCCGAAGGGGATGGGCAATCCGCACGCACCGGTGGTGGACGTAGCGAACGTGCGCGTTCCGCCAGCACGCGTGCCGCCTGGCGAAGAGCGTTACATGGAACTTCGCGGCGAACGCATCAAGGCGGATGTCGCGAAGATCGTCGACTTCTCGCGCGAGAGCCGACGAGCCGGCGATCGCGTGTGGGGACGAGTGACGGGTTTTCCCGCCGCGAAGCGCACAATCGAGTGGGTCGCCGCGCGATTTCGTGACGCGGGTTTGGAGCAAGTGGAAGTTCAGGAGTATGCCGCTGCGCCCGAGACACCGATGTGGTGGGCTTCGAGCTGGGAAGTGCGATTGATCGGGGATCGCGCTTACGGAGCCGACACGCGCGATGTCGTGCTGGAAAGTGCGGTACCGACGAGCGGATCCATGATCGAAGGACCGTCGCTCGAAGGTCCGCTCGTCTTCGCGGGGTCTGTCGGGGAGGCGCTGCCGGCGATCGATATGAAAGGCAAGATCGCCGTTCAGCGGGTCAAGCCTCAACGCAGCGCGTACTCGGAGCGTCGCCCGACGGTCGAGCGCGCCAACGCGCTCGCGGCGCAGGGCGCGATTGCCGTGCTGAACGTGGTCGAGCAGACCGGCAACATGCACGTTCGCGATTTCAGCAATTGCCGAGTGCCTTGCTTCAACCTCGGTGCCGAAGATGGCACGTTCGTGCAGAGCGTGATCGAGCGAGCTGCGGCTTCGGGTACAGCGCCTGTACGAGTCGAGCTCACGCTCGCGGCAAGTCGCTTGAGCGGCCTCAAAGGACACAACGCCGTCGGCATCGTGCACGGAACGAGCGACGAGAACATCATCGTGAATGCTCATGCCGACGGCTGGTACGACGCGGCCGGCGACAATGCCGATGGTCTTGCCGTGCTGCTCGCCATGGCCCGCCACTTCGCAAAGCTGGAACACAAGCCGCAGCGCACGCTCGTATTCGTCGCAAGCGGCGGTCATCACAGTGCGGGCCTCAACGGACCGGCGAACTTCGTGAGGGCCAATCAAGCGATCACGGCGAAGACGGTGATGGTCGTGAATCTCGAGCACGTCGCCCAGCTCGAGATCGTACCGGGACAATGGATCGTCAAAGCGTCGGAGCAGCCGATGAACTTCGGCATCGACAATGCGTCGCCCTTTCTGCATGCGCTCGGTAGGCGCGCGATGGAACGCTATGGATTCAACTTGAATCCCAATTTCACGAACTCGGTCCCCGGGGACTTGGGCGGTTATGCGCCCTTGGGCGTCGCGAGGGTCCAGGCGATCCACTCCGGTCCGATGTATCACGTGAGCGGAGACGTGCTCGAGACGATCTCGATACCAGGACTCGAGCGTGCGGCGCGCTTCTTCACCTACTTCGTCGCCGAAGCGGCAAAGGCCGCACGATCCGAGATCAATCCGCCGAAGAGCGCCGAGTAGCTCGCGTCGCTACTCGGGCGGCAGGAAGTGCTGTTCGCGCACGATCTTGCCGTTGCGGACCTCGTACACGCACACCGTTCGGTCGGAACGGCGCGTGCCGTCGCGGAAGGTGGCATCGAGTCCGCGCGCGATCGTGAAATACGGACCCGCGATGAGCGGATCGCTGACCAGCACTGCGTGCAGCTTTAGACACTCTTCCTGGAACGCCTTGCTCTTGCGGCGGATGGCAGCAAGCCCGCGTGAGCCCGCGATTGTTTCGATGAGCCCGCCGCGCACCTCGAAGCTGCATGCATCTTCCGCATACAGCTCATCGAACGCTCGGTTGAACTCGCCCGCGCGACTCAGCTCGATGAGTCGCCGTGCCACGGTACCCGTGCTCATGTTGCTCCCCAAATCAAGCGCCCTCGATGTGGAGCAGCATCGCGCGATAACTCGCCAACGGATGTCTACTTTAGATTCGGCTGACTTTGGGAGAGAAGTGGTGGAGGCGGCGGGAATCGAACCCGCGTCCGCAAGTCCTACGCTACAAGATCTACATGCTTAGCCCGTTCTTTGTGTCTCGCCGCGCGCTACCCGAAGGGCAGGGAAGACGCGAGGCCAGCTTCAGAGTCGTTTAGCAGTTCAGCCTGGAGCACACTGAAACCGCGAGCTTGTGTGCGCGTCCCTCAAATCCGGATGCACAAGCACATACCGGGCGAGGGTTAGGCGGGATTAAGCCGCCAGAGCGTAGTTGTCTTCGTTGGCAACTATATGTTTGTAAGCAGTTTTAGGAGTTACTTACAACTCCGCATGCCCCTGTAGTTTCGCAACCCACGTCGAAGCCGGTCGCCCCCACGGGAACGACTCCAGTGTAAGGGCGGAATCCGCGAACGCAAGTCGAGCTGAGTCGACTTGCGAGCGCTTCCACCTATTGGGTTGCGCCCGACACTGCGCCTGCCGTCGCGTAATCCATGTTCGCCTTGCGCACGACATAGGCGCGGATGGCTTCGGCGTCTTGTTCGGAGAGCACGGGCGCAAAGCTCACCATGCCTCGATCCGTGCGAACGCCGCCGATCACAACGTCCTTCCAGGCCTCCGATGTCCGGTTGATCGGCGACCAGCGCAGGTCAGGCAGCACGCCGCCTGCGACGGCGGAGTCGCCGTGACAAACCGAGCAATGCGTATGGAAGAGAGCCTGACCGTGCGCAGCAACCTCGGCACTTGTGAAGTTCGGAATCGGTTGGGCAGGCGGCAACTGCGGCGGCGGATCGGGCAGCTTGGCGGTGCCGCCGAGCTTGAACGCGAGCACGCGGCTGCGATTGATTGCCGCTCCGCCTTTGCGTGACGCGTCTCCAGCAGAGATCGCATAGGTGCCGCCCCAACCGGCCACGACGACAACGTACTGCTCATCGCCGAGCGCATACGTTGCCGGTGCTGCCACGATGCCCGTCTGCGCGGGGAAGGACCATAGCTTCGCGCCGTCTGTCGCGTTGTAGGCGACGAACTCGCCGCCGACGTTGCCTTGGAAGACGAGATTCCCGGCGGTCGAGAGGATGCCGCCGTTCCACGCACCGCCATGCTCCACCGACCAGCGCTCGGTCTGAGTGGTCGGATCCCACGCCTTCAGATATCCGCGCACCATCGCGAGCGCTTCAGCGCGCACTTTCGGATCGTCCGGGAACATCACGGCAACTGAATCGGTGCCGGTGTTGAAACCGATCGGACGCGGCTGGAACTTCGGGTCATGCGCGTACGCGAACGGCACGTCGTGAACGGGGATGTAAACGAGCCCCGTCAGCGGGCTGTACGACATCGGATGCCAGTTGTGCGCGCCATAAGGTCCGGGCAACGAAAGGAATGGAGCTTTCGGATCTGTGAATCGCGCGCCCGGGACTTCGACAGGACGCCCCGTCTTCAAATCGATTTCGGTCGCCCAGTTCACCTGAGCAAACGGTTTCGCAGAGATGAGCTGAC
>DATCLP010000304.1:0-1885 GCA_036563855.1 Steroidobacteraceae bacterium
TTCTTCGTCTCCTTCACTTTGAGACTACGCTCGGCATTCACGAGCCGTGTCTTCTGAGTAAACAACTCCTTCTCGAGCTTCGTCGCCAGCCGCGATCGGTGCTCGTCGATCAGCGCCTTGATCCTACGTTCGGCTTCGTTCGTCGGGTGATCGAAGTTCGCCTCGAATCCCTTGGAGATGTTCACGGTGGGGTCGTCGAGCCGAAGCAAAAAGATGCGCTCGGCCTCTTCGTAGTCCATGACGGCCTGTAGCTCTCGAAAGAGCTTGCGAAGGTCTTGAACGAGTTGGGCGGAATAGCACATGACTCAATAGTGAAGCGAGTCTCGCGCGTGGTCTACCGGCCGTCACCTGGCGCCCATGACGAGATGCGTTCGGAAAGGCACACGGATCCCTTTGTCAGTCTCATAGGTCGTCATTTGTTCGGACACTTGGCGAACCACGGCTTCTCGGGCTTGCTCGGTAGCGGCTTGAAAGCCGGCGGCCATCGGCGTCGCGCTGACGTGCAGCGGAACGAACTCGCTTACGGGCGGTAAATCGAGATCGAATTGCGTCACGGTCGTCTTGACGTCCTTGAATCCGGCATCGATGAGCAGCGAGCAAACGGTGTCCACGTCGGCTAGCCCAAAGGCCGCGTTCAGCCCTGCTGCAACCGGTACTCCGATGTGTTCGCTGATCGCGCCAACCAAAGCTGCGAAATACGGATTCAAAGCTCTCGCGCACCAGACACTGAGCGCCAAACGTCCGCCGGGCTTGAGCGTGCGATACATCTCGGACAACGCGCGTGGTCGATTGTCGAGGAACTGCAGGGTTTGCGCACACAGAACGGCATCGAATTCGTGCTCGTTGAAGGGAAGCTCATAGGCACTGCTCTCGAACCATTCGATTCGCTGAGCCGCGGAAACGGATTTCGCGACTTCGATCATGCCTGCATTTACGTCGAGGCCGACGACACGTCCGAGAAAGTCCGCACGCTCGGCTGCATAGCGAGTCGCCGCACCCGTGCCGCATCCCACGTCGAGCACGACTTCGCCTGGCTGTACCTTCGACCACTCCACGAGCGCTCGAGCGGCCGGTCCGAGGATCGCGGGGACGAGAATTCGCTCGTAACGCTCGGCTGCTTCGCGGGCCAGTTGCCACTGGGTTGACGTGGACATGACGCGTCCTCCATGCGATTGACTCGCATGGTACACGCATCCGTTGCGTTGGGATCTACAGATTTTGGACTAGCCGCCCCAAGGTACGGCTCACTCGCGAGCAGCCTGAGCTACGCGAATCGGTGGGGCCGTCTGTTGTAGGGCTATCCACAACATCACGATGAGCAATGGGACGACGCTGAGATTTGTCCAAATCCAGCCGAATTTCGCGACTGCGACGCCCGCGAGCAACGAAACGCAGGCTTGCGAGGCGAACACAACGAAATCGTTGAGCGCTTGGGCGCGATGCCGTTCCGCTCCTGTGTAATGCGTCGCGAGCAATGTCGTGCCTGCCGTGAACAGGAAATTCCAGCCGGCACCGAGTAATACGAGGCCGATCCAGTAATGCGGCGCGTCATGTCCGGTCAGGCTCGTGAGGCAGCTCACGGCAAGCAGCAAACTGCCGGCAGCCATCATGGTTCGTTCGCCGAAGCGGCTAATCAGATGTCCGCTGAATAACGACGGTAGGTACATCGCCAGAATGTGGCTCTGGATCGTCAGCGTGATGACGTTGGCGCTGTGATGATGGATCGCATGCATGGTGACGGGCGCGGCGGTCATGATGAAACTCATCGCGCCGAAAGCTACCGCGCCAGCCAGCATGGCCCTGCGAAGCATCGGTTCGCGGATCAACTCGCGCGTTGTCGGTCCTGTTGCAGTCGTCGTTGCGACGGTCGTTTCGACGCGGCGCA
>DATCLP010000305.1:0-4320 GCA_036563855.1 Steroidobacteraceae bacterium
ACACGACATCGATTCGCGGAAGCAATCGAACTTGGGGCTGAGTCAGCTCCTGTTTCAGCAGCATCAGCTCCGCGAACAAGGTCCCAAAGACCACGAACGCGGCGATGTGATGCAAGAATGCGAACAGCGCAGGTGTCATAGACGCGTGATGCGCAAATAGTCAGCCGATCTGCGGAGCTTAGCGCACAAACGCAGCGCTATGCGCCATCGCTCGATCCCCGGTCGCCGTTCCCAGCGTCGGCAGCCGCGTGCTGTTCCCGCTCTCGTTCGGCACGGCGTTCGCGCCGGACCGTCAATATGATGGAACCCATCGCGGCGACGATGACACAAAGCATCGCTGCCATGAGGAAGACCAATCCGCCGGCAAGTCTGTAGCCTTCGTACAGTCCGACCGCCACCCCGATGGGCGTCAGCGTCAACAGCAAGGGCTTGGCAATTCTCACGCGGTCACCTTGGGTGCCGATTCGAGCATAGGAGGCGCAGCCGCATCGGCAATGCGGGACTGACGCCGCAGCGTGGCGAACGATCGCTGACGGCGCTTACGCACAGGATGCAAGGCGAGAAAGCGATCGACGACGCGCTCGACGTGCCGCGCGAGCGCCTTGGGAGAAATGGTCGCACGACCGGCGCATGCGGCGCGAAAAACGATCTGGCCGTACAGCAGACTCACGAATTCCTCGGCAAGCTCGGCGCTGTCTTTGCGGGTCGCAATGTTCAGGTCAACGAGCGCATCGCCGAGACTGCGAATGAATACAGGATAGCTTTGTTCCAGCACCGTCTTGCGCAGCTCGGGGCATCGCGGGCCTTCGCCGATGACGATGCGATACCACGCGAGACCGTCCTTGCTCAGGATGCGCTCGAGCAGTCGCCGTCCGAGCACGATCAACGCTTCGCGTTCGGACTTGTGCTTCAAGCATTCAGCCTCCTGCCATCCGTAGAGCACGTGCGCACGCTGACGCATGATCTCTGCGAACAGCGCTTCCTTGCTGCCAAACTCGCTGTACAGCGTCGCAAGCGAACCGCCTGCCCGCCGCACGATCTCGTTGACGCTGGCGCCGGCGTAGCCCCTGCTCAAGAACAGGCGCCTACCCTCTTCGAGAATTCGCTCGCGGCGCGCCGCGAGCCTGTCTGGAGCTCGCGCGCTCATTTGCTTGCCTCGAGAGAGTCCGGCTCGCCGGCCGATTGCTCGACGTCGTATCTGCGAACGCGCGATTTACCCGTCACGAGCACGAAGAACATCGGCACGAAAATCGTCGCGATGAACGTCGAAACGAGCATGCCGCCGATCACGCCGGTGCCCATCGATTGGCGTGCCGCGGATCCCGCGCCGCCCGAGATCGCAAGCGGCGCGACACCGAGAATGAATGCCAACGACGTCATCACGATCGGTCGGAAACGCAATCTCGCTGCTTCGACCGCCGCTTCGAACGCGCTCTTGCCGGCAAGGAAGCCCTGCTGCGCGAACTCGACGATCAGAATCGCGTTCTTCGCCGACAAACCGATCAGCACGATGAGACCGATCTGGAAATAGATGTCGTTCTCTTTTCCGCGCAACCACACGAGCGCAAGCGCGCCGGCCACCGCGAACGGCACCGCCATCACGACCGCGAACGGCAATCGCCAGCGTTCGTACAACGCAGCGAGGATCAGGAAGATCATGACGATCGCGGCCGAGAACGCGAACACCGACGCGCTGCCGGTACGCAGTTCCTGGAACGCCTGACCGCTCCACGCGAGCTCGTAACCGTCGGGTAGCGTCTCGCGCGCGACTTCCTCGACCGCACGAATCGCCTCGCCCGAGGACACGCCAGGCTTTCCGTTGCCGATCACCTTTGCGGCGATGAAGCCGTTGAATCGTTCGAGCTGCTCGGGCCCGACTATTTCGGACACGGTGATGATTGCTTTGAGCGGAATCATCTCGCCGGTCGTCGTCGATCTCACATATACATTGCCGAGATCCTCGGGCTTGGAGCGATATTTCGCGTCGGCCTGAAGCTGGACGCGATACGTGCGCCCGAACTTGTTGAAGTCGTTCACGTACAGAGCGCCCATCGTGGCCTGCAACGTTTCGAACACGTCGTCGACGGGCACGCCCAAAGCGAGCGCCTTTTCGCGCTCCACATCCACGCGCAATTGCGGCACGGTCGCTCGGTAGTACGTGTTCGCGAACTCGAGCTTCGGATGGGCGTTGAGCTTGTCGAGAAGCTGCTGCACGGTTTGCTCGAGCTCGACCGGAGATACGTCGCTGCGCGCTTGCACGTAGAACTCGAAGCCGCCCGCCGAGCCCAGGCCTCGAATCGGCGGAGGACCGAAGGCGCGGATCACGGCCTCGGGAATCTGCTCACCTTTTTGCATGATCGTTGCGGCCAGGTCGTCCGCCGAGGTGTCGCGCTCGTCCCAATGCTTCAAGCGCACGAACACCGTTGCCGCACTCGTCTTGTTGCCGCCACCGATCAAGTCGACGCCATTGACGGCGGACATCGTGGCCAATGTCGGTTCATCTTTGATGAGCTCACGCAATTGCCGCGTCACCTCTAACGTGCGTTCGAGCGTTGCAGCATCGGGAAGCTGAACCGAAGTCATTACCTGCCCTTGATCTTCGGGCGGCAAAAAGCTGCGCGGAATCGTCAGCAGCAACACGCCGGCAATCGCGACCACGACGCCGAACATCCCGAACGCCTTCCAGCGGTGGGCAAGAACGAACTGCACCCATGACAAGAAGCGCTGAGTCAGCCAGGCAAACCCGGTGTTGAACGGCCTGAACAGCGGCAGCTCCTTGTGCTCCTTGTGCAAGAGCAACGCACAGAGAACTGGGGTCAACGTCAGCGCGACGAAGCCGGAAATCACCACGGCAATGGAAACCGTGACCGCAAACTGGCGATACAGAAGGCCAGCCATGCCGCCCAGGAACGCGACGGGCACGAAGACCGAGCAAAGTACGAGCACGATCGCGACGATCGCTCCTGACACTTCGCGCATCGCCTCGCCCGCTGCCTGAGCCGGACGCATGCCGTTCTCGCGCATCAAGCGCTCGACGTTCTCGAGCACGACGATCGCGTCGTCGACGACGATGCCGATCGCAAGCACCATCGCAAACAGCGTCAATGTGTTGATCGACATGCCGAGCGCGTAGAGCCCGGCGAACGTGCCGATGAGCGAGACCGGCACCGCGATGAACGGTATCAGCGTTGCGCGCCAGGACTGCAGGAACAGGAACACGACCGCGATGACGAGCAGGGCCGCCTCGAAGATCGTCTGGGTCACCTCGCTGATCGATTCCTTCACGAAGTCCGTGGAATCGACCACGATGACGTAGTCCATGCCAGGTGGAAACTTTTGCTTGAGCTCCTCGAGCTTGGCTTTCACCGCGTCGGCCACGTCGAGCGCGTTCGCACCGGTCTGCAAGAACAAACCGAGGCCGACCATCGGCTTGCCGTCCAGAATCGACATCGCCTCGTAGTTCTGCGCGCCAAGCTCCACGCGTGCGATGTCCTTGATACGCAGCACGCCGGCTGGTCCGCCGGCGCGTACGATGATGTCACCGAACTGCTCGGGCTCCACCAATCGGCCGGTTGCGTTTACCGTCAGTGCCAACGCCTGCCCCGGCGGCGCAGGCTCGCCGCCGATCTTGCCCGCGGCGTACTGGGCGTTTTGAGCGCGCAAGGCATTTGCGACATCCGTCGTCGTCACGCCGAGCTGCGACATCTTGTCGGGTTGCAGCCAGATACGCATCGAGTAATCGCGCGCGCCGAAGATCGTCAGATCCGCAACGCCTGGGACGCGCTTCAGCTCGTCCACCATGTTGATCGACGCGTAGTTCGACAGGTCGAGCGTGCTCAGCGACTCATCCGGCGAAGTAAGCGCCGCGAACAGCAACAGCTCACTCGTGCGCTTCAACACCGTGAGACCGTTGCGTCTGACCTCCTCGGGCAGGCGCGGCTCAGCTAGTCGCACGCGATTGGTGACTTCGAAGATCGCGGTATCGATGTTCGTGCCGGTATCGAATGTGATCGTGATCGCCAGCTGGCCGTTCGATGATGCGGTCGAACTGAAGTAGAGCAGACCTTCGGCGCCCGAAAGCTGTTCTTCGATCGGAGCAGCGACGGTGCGTGCGAGCGTCTCCGCACTTGCACCTGGATAGCTCGCGCTGACGACGACCGTCGGCGGCACGATGTCCGGATACTGCGCCAGCGGCAGGATCGCATACGCGGCAAGACCGGCGAGCACGATGACGATCGAGCAAACACCGGCCAGGACCGGCCGTTTCAGGAAATGATCGGAAATCATCGTTCGCTATCGGCCGATGCGACCGTCTCGGAT
>DATCLP010000306.1:0-1817 GCA_036563855.1 Steroidobacteraceae bacterium
GTACTCGCTCGTCGTCGTTGCCGATGTGAATGCGCTGTCGAGCACGGCGCAGTCGCGCATCAAGGATTATGTCGAGGGCGGCGGGCGGCTCTTGATGGCGCTTGCGCCCGGCATCGCCCGCCAGAGACCTGCGCACCTTCAGGACGTAAACCTAGGCGACACGGTTACCCGCAGCGCCCAAATCGGCCGCGTCGACGACAGCCACCCGATTCTGCGTAACGCAAGTGATTGGCACCGCGTCCGTTTCTTCCGTTACCTGCAGGTGCGGTCGGGCGAAGGGGACAAGGTTTTGGTCGCGCTCGACGACGGAACCCCCGTGCTGATGGAGCGTCAACAAGGCAACGGCCGAGAGCTTTTGCTGACAGCCCCGCTGGATCGCGCATGGAACGACCTGCCCATTCATCCGCTCTTCGTGCAGTTCATCGCCGACTCTGCCCGGTACCTTGTCGAGCAAGACCCCACGGCCCAGACGGCGCGAGTCGGCACTCCTGTGCTGACCGGATTGACCGCTGTAAGCGGGGGGCAGATATTCGATCCGCAGGGCCGGCGCGTACTGGCTCTCGGCGAGGCATCGGCCGTCGACCGTTTCATTCCCGATCAAGCCGGTTTCTACGAAGTTCGCGGCGCGGGCGGGCAGAAGTGGGTGGCGGTCAATGTGGACACCCGCGAATCGGATATCACGCGTCTGCCTGAGGCGCAGGTTCAGCGGTGGCGCGAGCTACGGGCTCCCCCGGCCCCTGCAGATGAGGCAACGGTTGCAACCGCCGAGGGCGCGCCGTTGACACGTTCGATCGGCTACTTGGTGTTGTTGCTGGCTGCGGTTTTCGTCGTCGTGGAGTTGCTCATGGCGAACCATTATTTGGCCGTCCGGCGCGAGGTGGCGCAATGAACGAACCGCTCGCAAACATGCCGGCCACGGCGCGGCTCGAACAGTATCTGAGCGAGCTGCGGACTCGTCTGCGCCAACTCATATATCTGCGTACCGCAGCCGTCATCGCAGGCGGCGTGCTCGTATTGACGGTCGGCTTCGTCGCTTGGCTTGCCGCTGCAGGCTATCCGACGCCGCTTGCGTGGTTCGGACGCGCGCTGATCGTCGGATTGTGCGTGGTCGCATTCGCCGCATTGTTGTGGTGGCCGCTGCACAAGCTCTCGAAGACGGATGGCTCGGATGAATTCGAACGGCGGCTGCCCGAGCAGCGCGGCCGTATTCAGACGTACCTCGATTTGCGGCGCCGGGAGGCCGAGCACGGCCCTTCGCCTCTGAAGGAGCTCCTTGCCGAAGATGCTGCAGCGATTGCCGAGCGAACGCCGGTCGAAGCCGTCGTTCCGAAACCGCAGCTCGCCATACCAGGCGCGATCGCGGCGATCGGTTTGATCGGAATTGCGTTCTTGATCGCGCTCGCCCCGGGCCACTGGGGATTCGGCAGCCGTCATTTGTTGTTCGGCGCAGAGTTGCCGCGAGAAGCGGTACCCGTGAAGCGCATCATCGTCAGTCCCGGTGATGCCGTCGTCCGGCGCAACAGCGATCTTGCGATTCGGGCGACGACCGAAGGCTTCGATCCCGATACGGCGATGGTGTACGTGCGTTTCGACGATGAAACGCAATGGCAACGCGCGCCGATGCAGGCCGTGACGGACAACGGTCGTCGCGTTTTCGAATTCAAGCTCTACGCATTGCGCGGTCCGCTGCATTACTACGTTGCGGCCGGGAACACGAAGAGCTCCGAGCACGGCGTGACGGTCGCCGATCTGCCGCGCATCGAGAAAGTCCGACTCACCTATCAGTATCCGGAGTGGACGGGCCTCGAGCCGCTGAC
>DATCLP010000307.1:0-3243 GCA_036563855.1 Steroidobacteraceae bacterium
GCCGTCATTGGCATCCCGCATCCCGAACTCGGCGAACAAGGACTCGCGCTCTGCGAAATGAAACCAGGCGCTGCACGCGATCCACAAGCAATCATCGAGCACTGCCGGAAGTCGTTGGCGAGCTACAAAGTGCCCAAGCTCGTCGAGTTCGTGGAGGAACTGCCCCGCAATCCGACTGGCAAGGTCATGAAGGCTGTGTTGCGCGAGCCTTACTGGGCCGGCCGCGAGCGTAAAGTGTAGCGCTCGGTCGCAAGCGCACGGCAAAATTGCATCTCAAACCCCAGTATGCGACCGACACTTCGGAGCGCAGTTTGGAAAACGGCAGACCCGACACACTCGATCTTCAGATCATTCGCCTGTTGCGCCTGGACGGACGATGCCCGACCAAGACGATCGCCAACACGCTCGATGTAACCGAAGCGACCGTGACGGCTCGCATTCGCGCGTTGAGCGAGGGCGGCGTCATGCGCGTCATGGCACAACGCAATGTGCGCAAGCTGCGCGAACGCCTGCCGTGTTTCATCAATGTGTCGGTGCGCGGACGCAGCCTGGACGAAGTAGCCGCCGATCTCGCGCGGCTCAATCGCATCACGACGGTGAACGTTTGCGTCGGCGGCCCCGAAATCCACGTCATGGGCTTCGTCGAGGAGAACACGCAGGCCGTCGCACGGCTAGAGAACGAGATCGGCCAGGTGAAAGGCGTGGATCGCCTCGAAGTGAACTTGGCACTCGAAACCCGTGTCTTCAGATCGGATTACGCGGCGCTCGATGCCGGCCCGATGCCGGCCGATCCCGATGGCGACCCGCTCGATGAGCGCATCATTCGCCAACTGCAGATCGATGGCCGCGTCAGCAATCGCGAAATCGCGCGACTACTGAACGTGCCTGCAAGCACCGTACGCGAGCGCGTCAATCGCATGCTCAATGCGAACATGATTCGCATCGGCGCAGTCTGCGAACCGACGAAACTCGGCCTTAGCCTTGCGGGACTCGGCTATCTCCAGATCGCGGCAGCACGTATCGAAGAGGCGCTGCGCTATCTGCAAAGCATCGAAGACCTCGGCATCGTCACTCGGATCAGCGGTCCGCACAATGTGCTCGTGCTATTCGGTGCACGCGACTTCGCGCATCTCGTATCGATCGTGAAAACGCGGCTGGAGATCACACCCGGACTTGCGGAAATCTCGATTCGCCTGATCGCCGAGACGAAGAAGCATCGCGCCGATCTCATCACCATCGTCGAGCCGGATTCGGATTCAGCGCACCGCTCGTCACGCGATTGAGCGCCTCGTTGTATTCACGCTCGATATGCGCGACGAGCGCTGCAACGCTCGTGACCTCCGTGATCGCACCGATGCCTTGACCGGCGCCCCATATGTCGCGCCACGCCTTGGCTTCCGCGTTCGGTTTGCCGAGGCCCAACCGCTCGACGTCGCTCAGATCGGTGGGATCCAACCCCGCACGGCGCAGCGATGGAATCAAATAGTTCCCCCAAATGCCGGTGAAACGGTTGCTGTAGAGAATATCCATGGCGCCGCTCTCGGTGATCATTTGCTTGTAGGCGTCGGACGCGGCTGCTTCATGCGTCGCGATGAAGGCCGAACCGATGTAACCGAAGTCGGCGCCCAAAATGCGCGCAGCGAGCAAGCTCCTTCCCGTTGCGATTGCGCCTGATAGCGCGAGCGGCCCGGAATACCAACGGCGAATCTCTTGCAAGAGCGCGAATGGACTTTGCGTTCCCGCGTGACCGCCGGCCCCTGCCGCGACAGCGACGAGCCCATCGACGCCGCGCTCGACGGCTTTGCGCGCGTATGCATCGTGAATAACATCGTGAAAAACGACGCCACCGTAGGCATGGATTGCGTCGTTCACGTCCGATCGTGCCCCCAAAGACGTGATGATGATGGGCACCTTATGCCTGACGCACGTCTCGAGATCCTGTTCGAGACGCGGATTCGATTCATGCACGATCAGGTTCACCGCATACGGCGCAGCGCCCGCCGTTGCTTCGCTAATTCGATGCAGCCATTCGTCGAGCTGCGATGCCGGACGCGCGTTGAGCGATGGAAACGATCCGACGATACCAGCACGGCATTGAGCGATGACCAAATCCAGACCCGAAACCAGGAACATCGGTGCCGCGATCACCGGAATGCGCAAGTTTGCGCTAAGCGATGCCACCGCGTTGGACGGCGATTCCGGGGAATTTGCGTGCATGTGGCCGCGAGGATGCCGGCCGCCCTGAGCGCGACCGGCACTAGGGGGATTAGAAGCGGTATTCGGTCGCTAAGCCGAACGTACGCGGCGCACCCCAGCTCACCCAACGATCCGCGAACAGGTTCGCGCTGAACAAGCCGATGATGTAATCGCGATCAGTCGCGTTCTTGACGTACGCGCGTACCGTCAGTCCCGGAGTCGCAGTCGGTTTGAATACCGCATAGAGATTCACGAGCGAATACGGATCCTGACTGTCGGCCTTCGCCTCGTACGGACGGAAGTATTGCCGCGTCGAATGGAATACTTCGCCGCGCAGCGTGAACGTTCCGGGCGCGAACGCGAGGTCTGCTTCCAAACCCGCGGTACCGGAGAATTCAGGCGCGCGAATCAAACGCCGCCCCGACAGGTCCTGAAAGCCCAACTGAGGATTCAGGCTGTCCATGTCGCTGTACTCGTCGAACGTGGCATCGAGATACGACACGGCAAGATCCGCTCGCAACATCGACGCGAAGCGCCACACACCGTCCAACTCGACACCCTTCACCGTTGCAGCGGCTGCGTTCTCAGTACGCGCAGCGTTGTTGACGATCTGCGTGACCTGGAGGTTCGTGTAGTCGTAGTGGAATGCAGCCAGATTCACCACGAGCTTGCCGTTCAAGAGGCTCGCCTTGTAACCCGCCTCCCATGAATCGAGCTCTTCAGGCTCGTACGAATCGGGACATCCGAAAGGCTGAAACCCGCCGGCTTTGAATCCCTGCTGGAATTGCAGGTACACGCTGCCGCTGCCGAAGGCGTACTTCGCACCAACCTTCCCGGTTTCCGAATCGAACTTCGCTTCGAAACTTTGTTCTCTGCAGGTCAGGCCCACTTCGCCTGGCAAGCCCGCAAGCCCGGTGGTCAGTGTCAACTCGCGTTTATCCTGGCTGACACGATAGCCGCCGAACAGACTGAATCGATCGGTGAGCTGATAACTGAAATCCGTGAAGATCGCCTTCGAAGTCGTGCGCTGACGAAAGTCCGAAACGG
>DATCLP010000308.1:0-6620 GCA_036563855.1 Steroidobacteraceae bacterium
GGCGATTGGGCGCTTCAACAGCTTTGGCTGTTCTGGGTTGCTCCGCTCATCGGAGCGGCAATTGCAGGCTTCGCTTATCGCGCGTTGCTCGAAGGCGAACGCGTCCAGCCTGAAGTGACGGGCCGCGAAGCGAGAGCATGAGACTAAAGGAAGGCTGAAGACTGAAGGCTGAAGGCTGAAGGCTGGCTGAAGACTGTTGACGGATGGCTGAAGACAGAACGTTTCCGCACCAATGCCACGTCCGAAAGATGCCGGAGAGAAGCGCACCAAGAGGACGCGCGCACCGCGCGCTTCTACCTTTAGCCTTCAGGCTTCAGTCTTCCACCTCGGTTCATACCTCAACACTACCGCGCCCGAACGGAGCTCCTTTCGATCGATGAGTTTCAGATCGACGTACTTCGATAAGCCCGCGAACAACGCAGGCCCATGTCCGGCAAACCTGGGATGCACGATGATCTCGTACTCGTCGATCAATCCGAGCTCCGTGAGCGACTGCGCGAGCTTCACGCCGCCGACGAAAATCCCGTTGCCCGATTGATGTTTGAGTTGTCGAACCTCCGATGCCAGATCACCGCGCACGAGCTCCGCATTCCAATCGACCCGATCCAACGTCGACGACACGACGTATTTCTTCGCTCGATGAATGGTCTGAGCAAACGGCTCCATCCACGCTTCCATCCAGTCGGGTCTCACACCCTTTTCAACCGGCTCCCGCCACGCGGATTCCATGAGCTCATACGTCACCCGGCCGAAGAGCAGCGCATCGGCGCGCGCAATCCCCTCCTCCGCGTGACGATGGAGTTCGGCGTCTGCAGGAATGGCCTGGTGATCGCAGGATCCGTCCAAGGTCACATTGATGGAATAGCGCAACGGCCGCATGGCGCCCTCCATAGAGGCTGTAAACTGTAGACTGCAGGCTGAAGGTACCGCAGATGTGCGCGGAAGTTCTCTTCAAGAACGCAACGAAGCAGGCCAGACGCCAGCGGCGGACGAAAATTGACGCCGACGCAACGCTGTGTAATCGCACAATGCATAGCACCATTGAGCTACAGCCTACAGTCTACAGCCTATAGCCTCCTTGCTGATCGTGCCGTGAGCGCCATAGAAGACCTGCTCAACCCCGTTCACTTCGAGATCGCCCTTCGACTGGTCATTGCAGTTTTCATCGGTGCACTGATCGGTCTGGAGCGTAGCTATCACGGTCGTCCGGCCGGCTTTCGCACGCATACGCTCGTCTGCATGTCGACGGCTTTGCTCATGCTGGTCACGGTATACGAAAACCGCTGGTTCCCGGGCGTATCACAAGGACGCATTGCGCTGGATCCGACGCGACTCGCCCAAGGCATCATGACCGGTATCGGCTTTCTCGGCGCCGGCACCATCATGAAGGAGGGGTTGTCGGTTCGGGGACTGACGACGGCCGCATCGATTTGGACGACGGCTGCGATCGGTATTCTCGTCGGTATCGGGTTCTATTTCCCCGCCGTCCTCGCCACCGTCCTCACGCTGGGAACGCTCTCGCTGTTTCGCTGGATAGAGAATCGAATTCCGGCGCAGTTCTACGCGCACTTCGTCGTTCGCTTCGCCCGTCAGCAAGTCTTGTCCGAAGCCGAAATGCGCGATCTGCTGCGCAAGCACGGCTTCTCCATCGCCAATCTCAACTATCGTTTGGATACCGAACAAGATTTCTTCGAGTACCGGATGGTGATTCGAACTGACGACGCAGACAACGCGCGCGCCCTGAGCGACGCGCTGAAAGGATTGTCATCCGTCGTCGAATTTCGCGTCTTGCCGATGAGCGACTAGCGCGCATCTTCGATCTTTGCACTCCTTCTCATCGAAACTTGATCTCGATTCCTTCCCTTTCGCCGCGCGAGTGCTAGCTTCGGTCGATACGCGTGGATGAACGGAAGTGACGATTTTATCGTCCACGTGCGGGACCGCACCCACGCGCTAGATGTCATAAGAGCAGGACGACTTCGGATGGGAGAAGTGAAGTTGCACGGATCCGAGCGACTGGTAAGTGCGATTCAGGGGCTGTCGCTGGCACGCGATCTTTCCTCGGTGTGCGACATCGTGCGGCGCGCCGCCAGAGAGTTGACCGGGGCGGACGGCGCAACCTTCGTGCTACGCGATCACGACCGCTGCTATTACGTCGACGAGGATGCGATCGCGCCGCTTTGGAAGGGCAAGAAATTTCCGATGAGCGCCTGCATCAGCGGCTGGGTGATGACTCACTGCCAGCCCGTCGTCGTACCGGACATCTACGACGATCCTCGTATCCCGCACGAGGCATACCGCCCGACGTTCGTCAAGAGCATGGCGATGGTTCCGATACGCACGGTGTCGCCCATCGGCGCGATCGGCAATTACTGGGCGAGCCCGCACACGGCAACCGACGACGAGTTGCATCTGCTTCAGGCATTGGCGGACAGCACATCCGTCGCGCTCGAGAACATCCAGATCCACAACGAGCTCGAGGAACGCGTGCGCGAACGAACGATGCAGCTCCAAGTTGCGAACGAAGAATTGGAAGCGTTCTCGTACTCCGTTTCGCACGACTTGCGCGCCCCGCTCTCCTCGATCTTGGGATTCGCTCAACTCTTGGAAGCCGATCCAAACTTGCGGGCGCAGCCGAAGCTGCATCAGTACGCCACGCGCATTTCGGAAGCCGCAGTTCGCATGAGCACACTGATCGAAGACTTGCTCAAGCTCGCGCACATCAGCCGTATCGAGCTGAAGCGCGAGGACCTCGATTTCACTGCACTTGCACGCGAGGCCGTGCAATCGCTACAAGTCGCATCCTCCGAGTTGCGTGCGCGAATCGACGTTGCGCCGGACATGCGCGCGTACGGCGACAAGAGCCTCCTGCGCATCGTGCTGGACAATCTCCTATCGAATGCATGGAAGTATTCAAGCAAGCAACCGAATGCACGCATCGAAGTCGGTGTGCGGCCCGGCGAACGCCCGGTGTACTTCGTCAAGGACAATGGCGTCGGCTTCGACATGCAACATGCACATCGACTGTTCGTGCCGTTCGAGCGCCTGCACACGCAAGCTCAGTTCCCAGGTACCGGCGTCGGGCTCACGATCGTCCACCGCATCATTCACCAGCACGGCGGCGAGATCTGGGCGGAATCGCAACCGGGTCAAGGCGCGACGTTCTTCTTCACTCTTGCCCCACGACCTGACTCGCACGCAACGTTCCTCAAGGAAGTGATCGGGTATTGAGGCGCTCCCACGGCGCCATCCGACGTGTGGATTTCAGATTCGGCCGAATCCGCTGGCCTTGCTGTGCCACGATGACCTCGTGACCGATCGGAACCGCCTCACGCCGCTATGCGGCGTGAGGCGGTCCGAACGTTTCGGTGCGTTTCGGTCAGAAGCTCACGCGCACACCGGCGGTGAAGGCCCGTCCGACCGTGTCGTAGACCGAGATGATCGTCGGCAGATTCACGCCCGGCGTGCTGCCCGGGATCAAAGGGGGATCTCGATCGAACAGGTTGTTGACCGTGAGGAACGCCTCCGTGCCGGCTCGCTCGAAGCGATACCTGAGCGTCAGGTCCGTGTACGAAACACTACCGAAATAGGGATCGACGTAGTTCTGGTTCGGTTCTTGCGAGCCGAGCTTGAAGCTGCCGATGTACTGCTGCGATAGCGATGCTCCGAAGTTGCCGATCTCATAGTTGAGATTCAACATGCCGCGCAGTCGAGGCCGCGCAATCGGCTGGGCACCGTTCAGGCCAATACCGGCAAATTCGTAGATCGGCGCCGTCGAGTGTTGCTGCGTCTTATAAGTGTCGAGATACGACGCATACAGCCTCATCGCGAGATCACCGCCGGCCACATTGAGCCGATAGCTTGCGTCGAGATCGAAGCCCGCCGTCTCGAGGAATGCAATGTTCGCAGGCGCGTTGCGCACGAGCGTCGGGAAGGCATCGGGCGCAGGACGCGTGATCAGCGCGCACTCAGGTGCAGTACCGCCGCTGGCATGACAGTTCTGCACGATTTGCGTCGTGCCGAGCGTGCCGATGGCGTCCTCGATCTTCAATCGATAGTAGTCGAGCGCGACCGTGAACTCCGGTATTGCACGCGGCGAGATAACCACGCCCACGCTGAAGGTGTCCGATTCTTCCGGCTGCAAGTTTCGATTGCCGCCGGTCAGCGTCGTAACGTTGGCTGTCTGACCGCTGACAGGATCGACGAGCTGACCGATCGAGCTTTGGTCGCCGGCGAAGAGATTGAAGAGCGTTGGAGCGCGGATGTCGCGTGATACTGTCGCACGGAATCTCAGGTCGTCCACCGGACGCCAAGTCGTGCCGATCTTCCAAGTCTCGACGGATCCGCTGGTGCTGTAGTCCGTAGCGCGTCCTGCGACGTTTATGTCCAGCGATTGCGCGAGCGGTGCGTCGCGCAGTACCGGGAAGTTGAATTCGACAAATGCTTCTTTGACGTTGACGCTGCCGTCTGCGACGCCCACATTGGTGAGCCAATAGAACAGTGCGCCTGCCGGTACCGTGACACCGTAGAAGTACTCATCGCGCTCGGCCGGAGTATCCAGCAGTGCCGGATCGGCGTTGCTCGTCAGTTCCAATGTTTGCTTTCGATACTCGACACCGAATGCCGCATCCACGCTGCCCGCAGGCAGATCGAACAGTTTGCCGCTGGCGGAGATCGTCACGAAGTCCTGCACGTTCTTCGCCCGGTACATCGAAGTACCGATTGCGTATGCATAGCCATCCGGCGTTGTCAGCATCGCGCCGTCGCCGAGCACGTTGAGCGGACGGCAATCGGCAAATCGCTCCCGCACGACCGGATCGGCGCTCAACGTAGCGCGGCAGACGATATTGCCGTTGGCGTCGCGTACGGCATCAATCGCCGCATACGCCTTGCGCCAGTCGAACAGTCCGGCCTGCTTCATCTCATGATCGGACTGACCGCGGTTATACGCCGCCTTCCAGGACCATGTTTCGCCGAACGATCCTTCGAAGCCTAATGTCGCGTTGAAATAATCCGTCTCTTCGCTGGTCCTGGGCTTGGGAGCGTAGGGGCTGTAAAGAGCAACCGAGAGCATGGTCTCGCCAGCAGCCTCGAGCTGCGCTCGCTGCTCGGACGTAAGTTGCAGCCACGGATTGTCGAGGCGGATCAGAGCCGGCGTTACCCCGACGAAGCTGTTGGCCAATGAAACGTACGTGAGCTCATTCTTCGAGCCGATCGCCTGCACGTATGCAGTCACGCCGTTGCCGAATTCGTATTCGAAGCGACCGAACAGCTTCGTGGTATCCAACGGAGCAACTGCGGTCACGTCAGGCGGAATGACGTAGCCATCGCCGCCTTGGTTGTAACCCGGCGTGCCGGTGGGCGTGCCTGCATCGAACGGTGTCAGGCTGCCATCGGGCAGGAAGCGATAGTTTCGCAGCACTCCGCTGACGATCAATCCGCCGTCGGTGGCCGCAACCAATCGAATGTTGTCGCGCAAGACGAACGGATTGCTGGGCGAGCCGGGCGTGCCGCCACCAGGAACGCTGCCCACGTAGTTGTAGCCTCGCAGCGAGACGCTTCGATCGCTGCGTAACATGCCGTCGTGACTGCTGAACTCGCCGCTGAATAGCAAGTGTCCGGCACCGTCGGCGAATAGGCTCATGCCGCCAGCCACGGAAACGCGGTAGTTCTCGTTGTCGCCCCGCTCCGATACACCGTACTGTGCGTTGCCTTTCCAACCGACAAAATCGCGGTCGAGCACGAAATTGACGACGCCAGCCACGGCATCCGAGCCATACGCCGCCGATGCGCCCGCTGTCACCACGTCCACGTTGGAGATCAGCGCGCTCGGCAGAACATCGATGTCGACCTCACCGACGTAGGTCGTCGGCGCCACGCGCACACCATCGAAGAGGATCAACGAACGGCTGCCGCCGACACCGCGAAGGTTCAGAATATTGCCGTTCGACGCCGTGTTCGCGAAGTTGTGCGAAGAGCGCGCCGGACTGCTGGACAGCTGGAACTGCGGCAACTTGTTGAGTCCATCGGGAATGCTGGTGGGCGTTGTTAGCAACAATTCGTCGGCTCGCGCAACCGTCACTGGAGTCGGAGCCTCGTAACCAGTGCTCACGATGCGCGATCCCGTTACCGTGATCGTTTCGAGCGCCGTGGTCTGACTGACCTCTTGAGAGTGCGCGGATGTCATCCCACCGAGCGCGGCGCACACCGCCAGACAAAGTTGCTTTCTCGTCAGTGCAAGACCGTTCATTGCGGTGGTCCCCCATCGTGAACGACAAAATGACCTGTGAAGTACCATTTAGTAAGCCTCTGAGCCTCGAGTTATCTGGATATCGATCCCGGGAAACGCTGTCCGCTCTCGCGTTCCCAACGCAGGTACCACGGTACGAGCTGTCGCATTCGAAACCCTGGAACCACCTGCGTTTCCGTACCAATTACCAACGGCGCCATGCTTTGCTTGTCAAAGCGTGGCCAGTGCGGGCGACCCACCGTGTTCGGGTCGCCGTTGCGGATGAAGGCAAGTAGGAAGTCCTGCATCATTTGCGCGATTTGCGAGTCGCGCGGCGCAGGATCCCTCAACGTGCCGAAGCTGTAAGGCATGTCTGCGCAATGCGCAGCAC
>DATCLP010000309.1:0-3368 GCA_036563855.1 Steroidobacteraceae bacterium
ACGCCGTGCAGGCCGCCCGCGAACTTGTAGTTCTTGTCCGAGAACTTGCCGCCAGCGTGCAGACGCGTGAGGATGAGCTCGACGCCGCTCACCTTCTCTTTCGGATGGATGTCGACCGGCATGCCGCGGCCGTCGTCGGCCACTTCGAGCGAACCGTCCTTGTACAACACGACGTCGATGCGCTTTGCGTAGCCTGCAATCGCCTCATCGACCGAGTTGTCGATGACTTCGTGCGCCAGATGATTCGGGCGGCTCGTATCCGTGTACATGCCCGGCCGGCGACGCACCGGTTCGAGCCCACTCAAGACTTCGATGTCGGAGGCGGTATAGGACTGAGCCATTAGATTGAGCGTTGATTCGGCCTGATCGTCATAGGAATTCGAGCGGCGCGGATTCTAGCGCCAAGCAGGCGACGAACGATAGGCGCACGAGCGTGCGCGACGCTCGCGCGCACAGCGACAGTCGGGTGAGAGGATGTTATGCCGCGTCGATCACGCCAGATCGGCGACGAGCGATCTTCTGATTGCGTCCGGCAACGGGCGGACTTCGTAGCGATAGTTCGGGTGATCAATGCCCACGCTGATCGCGGCGCCGGCTTTCGCGCGATTGATCATTTCCGGCGTGAGCTCGAATCTGAGGAAGTGGACGGACGAGGTCTTCTCCTCGTTTTCCCGCTCCAGATCCTCATCCGCAATCGCACGCACCGGATCGCAACCTTCTACCTGAACCCAGCACGTGTCTTCGATGCCGATCAAAGTGGCGAGCTTCTGCTTGCGCACTTCCGGATCGGGATACTCGAGCATGAACGTGACTTTCCAGTTGGTGCCATCGGGAATCAGCGGGTTATAAGCGTCGAGCTCGTCTTGAATTCCCGCGGCCTCGAAGATGCGCTCGACGCGCAGCATTTCCTGGATTTGGTACTGAATCGTCAGGCGATCCTCGAAGCACCAGGTCGCGTTCGGACCGATGCTCACGATCCGATTCTTCTTGTGCGCAATGACGCGCTCGCGGAATTCCTTGCGCGCCTCGGAGTATTGCTCGAGGCTCATGAGATCGCTGCGGGAAAGGCGGTTCATGTTGCAACCTGTACGTGTGTGTCGGTGAGTCGCCTCGAGTCGGGGCCGGCGAGTGCGCCGCCCGCCGGTCTCAAAGGCCATAGGCCATGCGTAACAACTTGAGCGGGTGGGTCGGTTCCCGCCGCGGCTCGAGTCCCGATTCGATCTGATGGCCGGCCATCGGACAGTCGCTCGCGTAGTGATCGGCACCAGCATCATTGACGCGGCGAACGACCGGGCGACCGATCTTCATCGAAATGTCGCGATACTCGCGCTTCACGCCGTAAGTGCCGTTGTGACCGGAGCAGCGCTCGATCGCTTCGACTTCGGTGCCCGGCACGAGCATGAGCACGTCTCGCGTTTTCAGCCCGAGATTCTGCACGCGAAGATGACACGGAACGTGGTAACTGACCTTGCCGATACGTTTCGGGAAGTTCGTGTCGAGCAAGCCGGCCTTGTGACGCAGCCACAGGTACTCGAATGGATCGAACATCGCGTCCTGCACCTTCTTCACGAGCGGATCGTCCGGGAACAGTAGCGGCAGCTCCTGCTTGAACATCAACGTGCACGACGGCACGGGCGTGACGATGTCCCAGCCTTCGTCGACCTTCGCCGCGAGCGCGGGAATATTCGCTTCCTTGAGCGCCTTGATGGCGTCGAGATCGCCGAGCTCGAGCTTGGGCATTCCGCAACAGCGTTCCTGTTTCAACACCGTCACGGGGATGCCGTTGTGCTCGAAGACCGCGGTGAGGTCTTCGCAAAGATCCGGTTCGTTGCGGTTGCCGTAACAGGTCGTGAACAGCACGACGCGCCCTTTCGTCTCCTCCGTGGGCTTTGGTTCGAGCGTCGGATGCGACGCGCGCGCGTGCCGCTTGCGGTATGTCTTGCTGTGATAAGTCGGGACTGGTGCTTCGGGATGAACGCCGAGCGTCTTGTCCAACATCTTGCGCCCGAACGCCGTCTTGTTCACCGCGTTCACGGCCTCGGCGACGACCGGAATGCCGGCAATCGAACCCACCAAGTCGGTCGAGCTCAACAGTTTGTCCCGTTTGCGAATCGGCTGTGTCTTGAACTTGACCGCCTTCGCGCGAAGCATCAAATGCGGAAAGTCGATGTTCCAAGGATGCGGCGGCACGTACGGACACTTGGTCATGTAGCACATGTCGCACAGATAGCAGTGGTCGACGACCTGCCAGTACACCTTCTTGTCGACCGCATCGAGCTCTCCGGTGCTCGATTCATCGATGGCATCGAACAAGGTCGGGAACGAGTTGCACAGGCTGAAGCACCGGCGGCAGCCGTGGCAGATGTCGAATACGCGCTCGAGCTCCTTGAAGAGCGATTCTTCGTTCCAGAATTCGGCGTCCTGCCACCGAATCGGATGTCGAATCGGCGCCTCGAGACTTCCCTCGCGTGCGCCTTGTGCCGCTGCTGTCTTCTCTGTCACGCCTCGAATCCTGCTTGCTTGCCGTCGAGGGCGCAAAGCGCCCTCGGCGCACTAACCAAACGAAGCAGCCGGCGTTCGGCGCCGGCTGCTGATCGGAGCTGAGACTTGAGCTGCTTGCCGATTAGGCGCCGAGCGTGTCGAGCGCTTTCTGGAAGCGATTCGCGTGCGAGCGCTCCGCCTTCGCCAGCGTCTCGAACCAGTCGGCGATCTCGTCGAAGCCCTCTTCGCGCGCTTGCTTCGCCATACCCGGATACATATCCGTGTACTCGTGCGTTTCGCCAGCGATCGCCGCCTTCAGATTGTCCGCGGTGCCGCCGATCGGCAGACCCGTGGCCGGATCACCAACGGCTTCCAGGTATTCCAAGTGGCCATGCGCGTGGCCGGTCTCACCCTCCGCGGTCGAACGGAAGACCGCGGCGACGTCGTTGTAACCCTCCACGTCGGCCTTAGCTGCGAAATAGAGGTAGCGGCGGTTGGCCTGGGATTCCCCGGCGAACGCGGCCTTCAGGTTTTGCTCCGTCTTCGTGCCTTTCAGGTTTTTCATAGCAAGTACCTCGGTGGGATGGTCCATTAGACCAAGTCTAATCGCGGGGAAAATCTAGTCCTGCCCCTCGGGCAAGTCAACGTTGAAAAACTCCGTCGTTCGAAGCGGGAGCTCCGCGCCCGACAGCTGGATTGACCCGACTGCGCGAGCGCTGCAAGCTTGCGGCCCCCTGCCAATGCCCGCTTGACCCAACGCTCACCGTGGCCTCTCAGAAATCGCAATCCCCTGAATCAACGGTCGACAATCCCGGCGGCACGAACGGCACGGTCGACTTCGAACGCGCGCTCGCGGAATTGGAAAGCATCGTCGAGAAGCTGGAGGC
>DATCLP010000310.1:0-5071 GCA_036563855.1 Steroidobacteraceae bacterium
GTGGCAGGCATTCCTGCACCGCTCGGCATCGGTAAGGTCGAGCTCGCAGACGGCACGCAAGTGTGCGGGTTCATTTGCGAGGCGTACGCGGTCCAGCAAGCCGTGGATATTTCTCACTTGGGCGGTTGGCGCGCCTACCTCGGGACGCGCTAGATCGGCGATGCCATATTTCGCCATCGTTGAGTCGGCACCCCGGCACATTCGCGCGCTAGCTTGCGCGCCATGAACACGAACAAGACTCGACTCAGAGTAGGCGTGCTGTTCGGCGGTCGCTCCGCCGAACATGAAATCTCCGTTCTCTCGGCGCGCAACGTGATTGAACGGCTGTTGCGCGAAGCGGGGTTGCCTGTGGCGCGGTTCCGCACAGTACGTCACCACGAGTACGTGCATTATCAGCAACTCGTGCTGCACGTGTTCGAAGCACAGCGATCTCGATGTATCCAAAGCTGTGGGCCGCAAGCGGCGTACCGCCGCCGGAGCTGGTCGCGGGGCTCATCGAGCTTGCCCTCGAGCGCCATACGGTTCGTCAGGGCCTGCGGACCATTCCCAGCCTGCGTGCAGCTCGCAAGCGCGTTCAGGGGGCGTAAGTCCTCCGGACGTCAAGAATCGTCGTTCTGTCAAATCCCGGTCCGACGGCCGGTGCAAGGGCGAGGAAGTGCCAACTGCGTATCAGAGCGCAGTGTGACGAACGTCTAGAGTTCGCCGACGGACGGAACATAAAGCAGTTCGACACGGGCCGTCTCTCGACCCCAAGCATCGGCGGAAGGACGTCTTCATGGGTCTATCGGAAACGATCGTCGCCGCAATGATCGGCGCCGGCGCGACGATCCTGACGGCACTGTTTCAGCTATTTTCTTCGCTCAAGGCCCGCAACAAGGTCGACGTCAAGCCGCGTAAAGGCTCTACGACGAGATCGGTGCTCGCCGTGCTGGCACTGATGTTGGCGTCTGCCGTCGGCGGATTTCTGTATTCGGAGCTGTTGAGGCAGAGCGACGCCGAGGAGCTGCGCGCGATGCGTCAGGAGCTGCGCGAGCTCAAGGAGCTTGCGGCCACGCGAGCGCCGGTCCCTGAACCTGAGCCGAGCGTCCCGGAGGACGATTCGACGCTCGCCGCCGATTCGGCCGAAGGTCCGCAAAGCGTCGAGTCGGTGGCTTATGTGCCGCCGTGTCGCCGTACGAGCGACGGATCGCTAGCCGCCCGCTGCACCGAGGACGATGCGCAGCGCATTGCTCTGTGCGGCTCCATCCCGGCCCACGCACGCATCTACAGCATCGATTTGTTCGCCCAGCCCGATGCCGTCCAGAATCCCTGGGAGCAGCATCGCGCCGAGCTCGACGAGGACCTCGGCGGCGCGCGCTTCATGGGCAGGTCGTTCGAGTATGCGCAGGGATCCGATCACAAAGCTGTCTGCGTGAACTTCCTGCAATGGAGCGGCGAGCACTCGCACATCGCGCGTATCGTGGTGAATTACGGCTTCGGAGAGCCGTTCATCGAGCAGAGCGCCGAGGCAGCGCCCGCCGCGGCCGGCTCGGAGAGCCTGCCTGCAGTCCCCCAACAAGCCAGCATCGTGACCGTGACACCTTGAACGGTGTTGCTGTCTGCGCACGAGAACACGCCGTTCGCTTGCCAGCGAGCCAGCCGAAAAGCTTAGAATCCTACGGCTGTGCAACGACGGTGGTTCGAACCGTCGCTCAACGAACGGGGGTCTCATGCTCGGGCTTATGATGAACAGGCCGCTGCTGATCAGCATGATCGCGCGGCACGCGGAACGTTGGCATCCCAATCGCGAGATCGTTTCCATCACGTCGGATCATCCGCGCCACCGGTACACGTATCGCGAGGCCTTTGCACGAGCCAGGAAGCTCTCGAACGCGCTGATCCGCGCCGGCATCAAGCAGAGCGACCGAATCGCGACGCTCGCCTGGAACGACTTCCGTCACTTCGAGATCTATTACGGCGTCTCGTGTGCCGGCTTCGTCTGCCACACGATCAATCCGCGGCTGTTCGAGGATCAGATCGTCTACATCGTCAATCACGCCGAGGATCGCTGGCTGTTCCTCGATCCGGCGTTCGTACCGCTGATCGAGAAGCTGCAGAGCCGATTGGCGGGCGTCGAGCGGTTCGTCGTGCTGACCGACGATGCCCACATGCCGGCTACGAGCTTGCCCAACGCGATCAGCTACGAAGCGCTGATCGCGAACGAATCGGATCAATGCGATTGGCCGGAGTTCGACGAGAACACTGCGAGCTCGCTTTGCTACACGTCCGGAACGACGGGCGATCCGAAGGGCGTGCTGTACAGCCACCGCTCCACGGTGCTGCACTCGTTGGCCTCGTCTGCAAGGGACGCGATGGGTCTGTCGTCGCTGGACGTCGTTCTGGCCATCGTGCCGATGTTTCACGTGAATGCCTGGGGGTTGCCGTATTCGGCTGCCATGGTCGGCGCGAAGCTCGTGTTTCCGGGTGCGAAGATGGGCGATGCGGAAACGCTGCAGAACCTCATCGAAACCGAGAATGTGAATTTTGCCGCCGCGGTACCGACGGTATGGCAAGGCATGCTGGCCTACCTTGAAAAGAGCGGTAAACGCGTCGATAGCCTGAAGCGCGTGGTTTCCGGCGGCTCTGCAGTCCCCATCGCGCTGATGGATCAATTCCGCGACAAGTACGGTGTCGAGATCGTGCATGCTTGGGGTATGACAGAGAACAGCCCCATGGGGAGCGTGTGCAGTTTCTCGCCGGAAGCAAACGCGCTGCCGCGCGAGCAACGCGATGCGCTGCGCGCCAAGCAGGGTCGTTGCGTGTTCGGGGTCGAGATGAAGATCGTCGACGACGAAGACAATCCGCTCCCGCACGACGGCAAGGCGTTTGGGGCGCTCAAGATCCGCGGTCCGTGGGTCGCTTCGGGCTATTACAAACGCAACGATTCGACGGCATTCGACGAGAAAGGCTGGTTCAACACCGGCGACGTCGCGACGATCGACCCGCTCGGCTTCATGCAGATCACCGATCGCACGAAGGACGTCATCAAATCCGGCGGCGAATGGATCAGCTCGATCGAGCTCGAGAATCTGGCGGTTTCGCATCCGGCCGTCGCGCAGGCGGCTGTCATCGCGGTCTCGCACCCGAAATGGCAGGAGCGCCCGCTATTGATCGTCGTGCTGAAGCCGGGTCAGAGCGTCACGAAAGAGGAGCTCTTGAATTTTTATCTCGGCAAGGTTGCGAAATGGTGGATCCCCGACGACGTCGTGTTCGTCGACAAGCTGCCGCTCACCGCAACCGGCAAGCTGAGCAAGCTGCAATTGCGCGAGCAGTTCAAGGACTACAAGCTGCCGGATGCCGGTTGACAGTTGATAGTTGACAGTTCACAGCGGCGAGCGGCCGCTCGCGTTCAGCGTCTACGTTGCAAGATCGCGAGCAGTTTGCCGCCGTCCGCGTGGCTGGCGGAGCTGCTGTATGCGTGGGCAAAGTCCCACCAGGGCTGCTGGGTCATCGACTGCAGCGCCGACGCGAAAGCGCCGGGACCGTTGGGCCCGTGCGCGAACGCTTGAATCTCGCACCATGTCGTGCGGCACTCGATCAGCACGACCTCGAACATCGCGCGATCCGGAGGCTGCGCCAAATGCCGCCGCAGGTATTCTTCCATTTGATACGACCACGCGTAGTCCTCCGGCTCTTCTTCGAGCCGAGCATGCATTTCGCCCAGAGTCAGACCGCTTTGCGGGTCCTTGGACTCGAGGAGCGCCTGGAGCGGTTCGGGAACGGGGACGGCAACGCGCGTAGAGGGCGCGGATCCGGCTGAAGTCGTGCTCACATTCGCGGCACTCGAGGGCGGCGGAAGCGTCGAGGCGGCCCGCTCGAGCGCGTCTTGCAGCGAGGAGGGCCGAGGGTCGGGGAACGGCGATCCTTCTGGATTCTGGCCGGGGGTCGTCAGAACTCCTTGTTGGTGATCGCGCATTTCGCTTGGCGCGGCCGTTGTGTTTCGATCCGCTTCGCCTGCTCGGCCGGTCTCGCCGGTCTCTTGCAAGCTCAGCGTGCTCTTGGCGATGTCACCTGCAGGTGCAGCGACCTCACGTGCTGGCTGAGTGTCGTACCACCGCGCCAACGCGAAACCGATGACGATCCCTGCCGCTAATCCGAGCGCCACTCGCCACATAAGGCCTCCCTAGCGCGGCCGCGGACGGCTACGCGCGCACGAGCTCGACCGCAAAAATGCCCCACATTACATACAGCACCATGGTGCTTGCGACGAAAGCACGAAAGCGCCAGATCACGGTGTTGTGCGTGAGATGAATGTAGGTGTGTACCGCGCGCAATATCACGAAGCCCCACGCGCACGCGAGCAGAAGCGGCGTCGTCGACTGCGTGATCGCAAGATAGCCGCACAACGCATAGAACAGCACCGGCACTTCGAACAAGTTGCGGAAATGATCCGCCGACTGCACGTTTTGGAACTGCTCGGTCGCTTGCTTGGAAGTCGCAATCTTCTGCGGATGAATTCTGCGCTCGCGCATCTCGCGCAGGCGGTCAGAGCCGAGGCGCAACCACACGAACCCCGTCAACAAGGCCATCGCGACCGGCGGCAGTAGGATGGCGTGTTCCAAGCGCATCAGTGATCCTTGAATCGAGAATTGCCGCGCGCTCGCGCTTCTTCGCTGTCAACTGTCAACTATCGACTATCAACTCGCTCGAACCGGTATCTTCCCGATCTTCGCCTGCCACTCCTTCGGACCGGTCTCATGGACCGAAGTGCCGTTCGCATCGACGGCGACGGTGACGGGCATGTCCTTCACTTCGAACTCGTAGATCGCTTCCATGCCGAGATCGGCGAACGCGACGATGCGGCTCGACTTGATCGCCTTCGACACGAGATAGGCGGCGCCGCCGACGGCCATGAGATAGGCGCGCTTGTACTTCTTGATGGCTTCGATCGCCTTCGGGCCGCGTTCGGCCTTGCCGATCATCGCGAGCAGTCCCGTCTTGCCGAGCATCAGCTCGGTGAACTTGTCCATGCGCGTCGCAGTCGTCGGACCTGCGGGACCGACGACCTCGTCTCTCACCGGATCGACAGGAC
>DATCLP010000311.1:0-13869 GCA_036563855.1 Steroidobacteraceae bacterium
GAACTTGTACGTCGCTCGATCCGGTTTGCGCTTTGCCGACCGCGCGCAAGAACCGACGCACCTTGCGACGTTCGCCGCCGAGTCGCAGGAGTATCTGTTGCAACCCGGCCAGTCGAAGCTCGAAGTGCCGCTGACCTGGACCGACGAATCAGGCGTGACGGTCAGGAAGGTCTATACGTTCACACCGGGCAGCTATCGCATCGATCTACGCTACGAAGTCGACAATCAGTCCGGCCAAGATGTGCGCGCTGCTTCGTACGTGCAGATCGTCCGTCACTACGAGCACGTCGAGCGCTCGTTCTTCAACGTCGAAACGTACGCGTATCGCGGACCGGCGATCTACGACGGCAATGCGTATCGCAAGCTCGACGTCGAAGACGAAGACGACAGGCGGTATCGCGGCGAAGTCACTGCGGGTTGGATCGCTGCGCTACAACATCACTTCGTCGCGGCAGCCGTTCCGCCTGCCGACAAGAGCTATCACTACGAGCTCAACGTCAATCCGCAAAACGATTTCACGCTGTCGTATCTCGGACCGATCGTGCCGATCGCCGCCGGTAGCCAGCAGACGTTGACCGAAACGCTCTTCGTCGGTCCGAAGCTGCAGGCGCAGTTGGAAGAGATCAGCCCGGAGCTCCATCGAGTTGCCGATTACGGCAAGCTCACGATCATCTCGAAACCGCTCTTCATTCTGCTCAGCTGGGTCCACGACTTCGTCGGCAATTGGGGCGTGGCGATCATCATCGTGACGTTCCTGATCAAGCTCGCGTTCTATCGGCTCACAGCATCGAGCGGTCGCTCGATGGCGAAGATGCGAGCGCTCGCTCCGCGCATCAAAGCGATTCAGGAGCGCTACAAGGACGACCGCGAGCAACTCGGCCGCCAGATGATGGAGCTCTACAAGCGCGAGAAGATCAATCCGCTTGCGGGCTGCTTGCCGATCCTGATCCAGATTCCGGTGTTCCTGGCGTTCTACTGGGTACTGCTCGAAAGCGTCGAGATGCGCCAGGCGCCGTTCTTCGGCTGGATCACGGACCTGTCTTCGCGCGATCCGTACTTCATCCTGCCGATCGTGATGGGCGCGGCGATGTTCCTGCAGTTCAGGCTGCAACCGATGCCCAGCGCCGATCCGATACAACAGAAGATCTTCGCCTTCATGCCGCTCGTCATGGCCGCGACCATGGTCATGTTCCCGTCGGGCCTCGTGCTGTACTGGCTCACGAACACCTTGCTGTCCATCCTCCAGCAATGGCGCATCAATAAGCTGGTGGCAGCGGAAGAGAAGAAGGCGACCTGACGAGATCGGCGGCGACGGGGACAGCGCATGGACCCGAACGCGACCACCATCGCCGCGATCGCAACGCCACCCGGCCGCGGCGGTGTCGGTATCGTTCGCGTATCCGGTCCGCGCGTTACCCACATTGCCACGCACGTGTTAGGTGACGTGCCCGAGCCGCGTCGAGCCGTATTCCGCAAATTCCGTGCGGCCGATGGTTCGGCAATAGACACCGGCATCGCGCTCTACTTTCCCGCGCCTGCATCGTTCACCGGCGAAGACGTGCTCGAGCTGCATGGGCACGGCGGACCCATCGTCATGGACATGCTCCTTGCGCGATGTCTCGATCTCGGTGCGCGCTTGGCCGAGCCCGGCGAGTTCAGCCGCCGTGCATTTCTCAACGACAAGATCGACCTTGCGCAGGCCGAAGCAATTGCGGACCTCATCGACAGCGGATCGGCTGAAGCAGCGCGAGCAGCGCAACGTTCGCTACAAGGTGAATTCTCCGCAGCCGTTCATTCGCTGACCGACGCAGTGATCGAAACGCGCATGCACGTCGAGGCGGCAATCGACTTTCCGGAAGAAGAGATCGATTTCCTGAGCGACGATGTGCTGCACCAACGCATCGAGCGTGCGCTCGAGCTCTGCACGCAGATCATTGCCAATGCACGTCAGGGGGCACTCTTGCGCGAAGGCATGACGGTGGTAATCGCCGGACAACCGAATGCCGGCAAGTCCAGCCTGTTGAACCGACTCGCCGGCTACGCCGCTGCGATCGTCACCGACATTCCGGGTACGACGCGCGACGTGCTGCGCGAACGCATTCACATCGACGGCATGCCGCTTCACATCGCCGATACCGCGGGATTGCGCGAAGTCGCAGATGTCGTCGAAGCCGAAGGCATCCGGCGCGCCCGCGAAGAGATGATGCGCGCCGATCGCATTTTGTACATGATCGATGCGACGCGAGGCCTCGACGACGAGGCGGTTGCACGCGAAACGAGCTCGCTGCCGTCGAGCGTGCCGATTACGTGGATCTTCAACAAGATCGATTTGTGCGGCGAACGCGCTCGCTTCGAAGCAAGCGCACCGCCGCGCGTATACCTATCCGCAGCCACGGGCGAGGGCGTCGATTTGCTCCGCACTCACCTCAAGGAGTGCATGGGGTACTTGGGGAGCGAGGCCGGAATCTTCTCTGCACGCCGCCGCCACCTCGACGCGCTCACGCGCGCCGAACGTCACATCCGCGAAGCCAAACGACAGCTCGTCGAGCGCCGCGCCGGCGAGCTCATGGCCGAGGAGCTACGGCAAGCGCAACAAGCGCTCAACGAAATCACCGGCGAATTCACATCGGATGACTTACTCGGGAAGATCTTTGCCAGCTTTTGCATTGGCAAGTAATGAACAATCCGTCGACGCCGGTTGCCTTTCGATCCTTTCCATCCCGCATCATCATTCAAGCTAGTCCAGTGCCCATGCCCAGGTAGCGTCGGCTCACGCGCCCTCCGGTGTCGTCGGTATCTTGAACACGCGCTCACTCTCGACGGACAACGGCTCATCCGCATAACGCGCCCCGAGCATGATCATGCTGATACAGCCTGCGAGCGTTGCGAGCAGGATGACAACGCCGAGCCAAAGGACGGGTTGACGATACCAACGTCCGCCTTGCACAACCGTCGACATCATTCGCCCGTCCCGGAGGGATAGCGATCCGGCGCGCGACTCGCCGCAGGTCTTTGCGAGATGACCCACGCGGCGACCATTCGTATCTCATCGTCGCTCATCCGATCGCGCCACGCCGGCATCACGCCGCTGCGCCCATTGCGAATGCTTTCTGCAACGCGTTCGAAGTCGCCGCCGTACAGCCAGACTTTGTCCGTGAGATCGGGTGCACCGAGCATCGTATTTCCGCGTCCATCGACGCCATGACAAGCGGCGCACATCGCTTCGAAGCGTTCCTTGCCGGCATCGACCCAATCTTGCGGTGCGTGCACGCCGCTCAAGCTCAACACGTAGGACGCCACTTCGTTCACACCATCGCGTCTGAGCGTACTACCCCACGCGGGCATGACACCGTTGCGGCCGTCGCGAATGCTCGCGAGCAGCGTTTCGGCATCGTTGCCGTAAAGAGCATCCTGATCGGTGAGATCGGGTGCGCCGAGCGCCTGATTACCGCGTGCGTCGACACCGTGACATGCGGCGCAGTTGTCGAGGAACAGACGATGCCCGATCGCAACGCCCTGCGGATTCTGCGCGAGTTGCTCGATTTTCGAATTGCGAAGCGGCGCAAGCGTTGCTTCGAGCTTCGCGGCGTTCGCGGCAGCTTCGCGTTGAAACTCAGCCGCAGACGTCCAACCGAGCGCGCCCTGAAACCCCCCGAATCCTGGATAAAGCGTGAGATACACGACACCGATGACGAAGACGAGCACGGAGCACAGTACCCACCAACGCGGGAGCTTGCGCACGCCTTCGCGTAATACGCCGTGCGCCCAGACGTGGCCGGTCGTGCCGTCGGCCTGCGTCGGAATCTTCAGGAACAAGGCGGCCAGGAACAGCAAGAATGTGATGCCGAGATTCAGCACCACGAGAAATTTCACCCAGCCCGACCAGAAGCCGCTCATCGTCGTTCACCGTCGTCGAGCGCGGCATGCGATTCGTTGTCGTACATCGGCAGCCGCGCCAATCGATCGAAGTTGCGTTTGTGGAAAGGTAGCCACGCCCAGATCCAAATACCGATGAACGTCAGCATGAGCACGACGATCATCACGCCGACCCCGTGCGCCCACATCGGACTCATGGCGAAACCTCCTGCGCTGTCGTCGGAGCATTCCGCACCCCGAGACCTTGCAGATACGCGATGAGCGCATCGAGCTCGGTCTTGCCGGCAACCGCCGCAGGCGCATTCTCGATATCCTCATCCGTATACGGATCGCCCAAGCGACGCAGCACACGCATGCGTGCCTGAATATCCGCGCCGTCGACGTCCTGGTCTTTCAACCACGGATAGCCCGGCATCGTCGAATCGGGCACGACCTCACGCGGATCCAACAAGTGCAGCCGGTGCCATTCGTCCGAGTACTTGCCGCCCACGCGCGCAAGATCAGGTCCCGTGCGCTTCGATCCCCATTGAAACGGCCGGTCGTACACGGATTCGCTCGCGACGGAATAATTGCCATAGCGCTGCGTTTCGAAGCGCAGCGTGCGAATCATTTGCGAATGACACGTCTGGCAGCCCTCGCGCACATAAATGTCCTTGCCTGCAAGGCGCAGCGCGTCGTACGGCGCGTAGCCTGGCGCAGGCTCGACTGCGCGCGCCTTGGCAAAGAGCGGCGTGATCTCGGCGAGCCCGCCGATCGACACCATGATGGCAATCAGCACGCCGAGCAGGCCTGCGTGTTTCTCGATTGCTTCGATGTACCTGTAGCGCAACGCCATCGTCTCAGCCTCGTGCCGGCAGCGGCGGGGGGAATTGGTTCTCGGCCGGCTCGGGTATCGTTTCCGGAATCGGCACGAGGATCGGCTTGATCAGATTTGCACGCGCGTCGGCCGCGGTGTGCCAGAGATTCCAAGCCATCACGACCATGCCGCCGAGCACGAGCAGTCCGCCCAACAAACGCAGCGCGTAGTAAGGCTTCACGGCGATGAGACTCTCGAGGAAGCTGTACGCGAGCGACCCGTCAGGATTGGTCGCACGCCACATGAGCCCTTCCGTGATGCCGGCGGCCCACATCGCAGCGACATACAAGAGCAATCCCGCGGTGTGCATCCAGAAATGCAGCTCCATCGCTCCACGCGAATGCATCGCAGGCTGATCGAGTGCACGCGGTGCCATCGCATACAGCGAGCCGATCGTGATCATTGCGACCCACCCGATCGAGCCGGAGTGCACGTGGGCGACGGTCCAATCCGTGTAGTGCGAAAGCGAGTTCGCGGTCTTGATCGCGAGCATCGAACCTTCGAACGTCGAAGCCGCATAGAACACGAGCGCGAGCACCATGAACTTCGCGGCTGGATCGGTCTTGAGCTTGTCCCACGAACCGTTGAACGTGAGCAGACCATTTGCTGCGGAGCCGAGGCTCGGCATGAGCAGCACGAGCGAGAACACCATGCCGACGGACTGCACCCAGTCGGGGAGCGCGGTGTAGAGCAGATGATGCGAACCTGCCCACATGTACACGGAAATCAGCGCCCAGAAATTGACGATGGAGAAGCGATAACTCCACAAGGGCTGCTGTGCCTGCCGCGGCACGAAGTAGTACATCATTCCGAGGAAGCCGGCGGTCAGGAAGAACGCCACAGCGTTGTGGCCGTACCACCATTGCACCATCGCATCGACCATGCCGGAGTAGATCGGATACGACTTGGTGAGCGACACCGGCACCGCGAGGTTGTTGACGATGTGCAGCAACCCGACGGCGATGATGAACGCGCCGTAATACCAATTAGCGACGTAGATATGCTTGATGCGCCGGCGGGCGAGTGTGCCGAAGAACACGATGCCGAACGACACCCAGACGACGGCGATCAGAAGGTCGATGAACCACTCGGGTTCGGCATATTCCTTCTGCTGTGTGATGCCGAACGGCATCGTCGCCATCGCCAGCAAGCAAGCGGCCTGCCATCCCCAGAACGTGAACATCGCGAGCCGGCCGAACGCGAGACGCGCATGCGACGTGCGTTGTACGACGTAATAGCACGTGCCCATCAGTGCCGAGCCGCCGAAGGCGAAAATGACGCCGAAGGTGTGATTCGAACGGATGCGGCTGAACGTCAGCCACGACGTATCGAAATTGAGCTCAGGCCAGGTGAGCTGGGCCGCAGCGAGTACGCCGATCGCCATGCCGACGATGCCCCAAACAGCAGCGGCAAGCAGGAAGAGCCGCACAACGCGATCGTTGTAAGTTTCTGGTCTAGCCATGCCGCTCCAGTCGTCGAAAGCACTGCCCGATCGCATGCGATCAGCGCGTCGGAAAGGCGAAAACAGTTCGTGGGAAAGCGTGCCGGCGTGCGAGCTCGATCGCCCTGATCTAGATCAGTCGCGCTGTTTCTTTACGGTGATCTTGCTCACAAGTGACTTGCATACGGCTCATGCCAAGCTTGCGAGGCGGCCACACGGGAAGCAGATTCAGGCAAACCCTGTCGGCACGCGAGGTCAGATGGAGCGATGAAAAAGATGCGGCTCCGTTTCGGTCGCTGCGTATCTGTGCCGCCGCAGGTGGCGGCGGCGCTCGAGCGCATTTTCGGCGAGCCGGTCGCGCATGTTCGCGTGATAGAGCATTCGGCGTATGCGCGGCTGCACTTCGGCGCTGTCGCGACGACGCGCCGCGGGCGCATCTTGCTCGCAGGCTCAGCAGCAGCGTTCTGGCGCGATCCGGAGCTCGTTCTGCACGAGTACTTTCATGTGTTGCGTCAATGGCAGCCGCGACGGCTGACGATTGCGCGTTACTTGATCGAATGGCTGAGGCGCGGCTACTGGTACAACGCGTACGAAGTCGAGGCGCGTGAATTCGCCGCCGCGCAGGCGCGCCGGCTTCGGGCGCTCATCGAACGTCGCGAAGAAATTTCTTGAGCGCCTCGACCAGGCCGACGGGATTTGCTTCTTGAATGTTGTGACCCGCATCCTCGATGCGCACGCAGCGACCGCGCGGAAACAAGGCCGCGCACGCTTGCGCCGAATCGTCGCTGAACACTCGGCTGCGTGCGCCGCGCGCGACGAGGACAGGCACATCGATCGTGGGCGCGATCCGCGCGATCTCGCTGACCTTGCCTAGAAAGTAGTCGTAATCACGCATTCGGCTGCGATCTTGTTTCCAATGAATGCGGCCGTCTTCGCCCACGCGCGTGGCATGCAGGAGCCGGTAGATCAGTGCTTCGCGATCGATCATGGGACTCGCGCGCATGCCGATTTCGACTGCAGTTTGCAGATCGACCGATCCGTCCGTGCTCTCGATGTAGTCGCGAATCTTCTGCGTCGCAGAGAAATCGACGTTCGGCCCGACGTCCACGAGCGTCAGACTGGCGGTCGGCCTCGGGTGGGTGGCTGCAAAGTGAGCGGCGATCGTGCCGCCGAGGCTGTTGCCCACCAGATGTACGCGGTCCAAGCCGCAGTGCTGCAACAGCGTCGCGACATCGCTGACCGACGTCTCGACCGAGTAGTGCTCGGCCCACCCGCTGTCGCCGTGTCCGCGCAAGTCGAGCGCATAGCAATGCCACTCGTCACGCAACCCCAGGCAAACTAGATCCCACGAATGGGCCGTGAGCGCGCCCCCGTGTAAGAACACGATCGGTTCGCCGCCACCGCCCCAGTCGAGGTAGCTCAGCGCAACCCCGTCGGCGGCGACGAAGCGCTTTGCTTGCGGCAGCGACGCATCCCGATGAACAATTCGGTAGCGATCTGCGAGCGATGCAAGGAGAGTTTCGGCCAACACGACGCAAGCGTACCTGTTTCGTCCGAGAAAGCTGTGCGATCCATCGCGTCTACGCGCGCCGCCATTGTCCCGACATCGCGCGTCCGTAGGTCATGTAGCGCCACAGGTATTCCATCGGTCCGTATTGAAAGCGTGCAAGCCACCAAACGCTGAGCGGCATTTGCACGAGGAAAAAGATGACAAGCGCCAAGACGAACCAGATCAGCGGCCCGCCCTGGTTCCAGAAGCCGAGCCCCCAACCGTAGAAAATCGTCGTCGCGATTGCCGTCTGCAACAGGTAATTCGTGAGCGGCATGCGACCGACGGCCGCAAGCGGCGTAAAGCGTGATCGCCAACGCTCATCTTGCGCCAACCGCACGAACGTCGTCACGTAGAACGTCATCAGCGCGATTCGGCAGAAACCGTAGACGAGCGAAACCAGAATCGTCTGCGGCGAAGTCGGAAAGGGCCGCACCGTGCTTTCTCCGTAACCGAGCAGCACCGCCGAACCGATGCCGAGCCAGAACGACCAGACGTGCACTTTGACGATTTGCGGCATCAGCTCAGGAATACGCTGCGCGATGCGATGCCGGCCGATGAGGAAGCCGAGCAGCATCGTCGTCGTCAATTGCACGTAGAAGCTCAGCGTGTAGTCGATCGAAGCCGAATCGGTATACAGGAACCAGGCTTCGCGCATGTGCTCGTGCATCGCGTCGATGAACGAGCCGCGCCCGTAAGCGGCATTGTTGGACGCCACCCAGGCGCCGAATGTCTGACCGAGATAGTCCAGGTGGCTGGGGTCGCGCACGATCATTTTGAATGCGCCGTTCGCGATCGGGAAGAGCAACAGCGCGATGATGAGCGCGATGATCGTCGCGTCCGAACGATTGCGCATCAAGACGAGCAGCACTCCGAGCAGCGCGTACATGTGCAGCACATCGCCCGTCCAGAAGACGAGCATGTGAATCGCGCCGAACAGGAACAGGATCGCGAGCCGCTTCAGATAAATATGGAGCCCTTGCGAGCCGCGTCGCTCGAGCAGACGTTCGAGCTGGATCGTAAACCCGATCCCGAACAATAGGCTGAACATGCCGTTGAACTTGCCGGAGAACAGCACGTTGCGCAGCGTCGCCGTCCACTCGTCCCACCAATGGATCCAGCTGTCCGAGCCGCTCGAGCCCGAATAGAACGACGCGGCAAAGCCCGGCATGTTCATGACGAGGATGCCGAGCAGGGCAACGCCCCGCACGAGGTCGAGCTCGAACAAACGTTCGCTGCTGGTTACCGGTCCGACTTCCGCACTCACTTCCTACCTCGCACGGTGGCTATCCATTGCACGTCCATGATGACTCTATGATGAACGATGACTCGCAGCGTCGTCTGAATTACTGCGCAAACTCGCAAGAAATTCGCCGGCCACGCGGGGTGCCGGTCTCTTAGCTTACGCCCGACGAGACTCCGTCTCGCCATCTCGTAGCGCAATCCTGCAAGCACTCGATCAGCAAGGAGGTTCCTATGATTCGTCGCAAGGCAGCTTTTCGGTCCCGTCAGCGCGGCCAGGGTATGAGCGAGTACATCATCATCACGGCCCTCGTCGCCGTGGCCGGCATCGGCCTGTTTGCCGCGTTCGGCGATACGCTGCAAAACCAAATGGCCGGCATGAGCCGCGAAATGGCCGGCCGATCCGCAGCGACAGACATTGCGAACGCTGCCAATTCAGCCGCTACGGCCCGCAGCCGTGCCGCTCAGGCCGATAGCCTCTCTACTTACAACACCCAAACGAACGCGCAGCAGTAACCGCCGGGCCGACCGTTGGGGAGAAGCGCGATGAGGTCGCGGATGTCCGGTCGTGGCGAGCGGGGCATGGCGCAGTGTGTCCGGCGCCAGCGCGGTCAGATCGCGCCCATCGCGCTCTTCGGCATTCTGATCGCAAGCGCCGTGCTCGTCGTCATGTACAACACCGGGAACAAGATCACCGAGAAGTCTCACCTCGCCAACGCGGCGGATGCGGCGGCTTACAGCGGCGGGGTGTGGACGGCGCGGCACTTGAACTTCATGGCCTACACCAATCGCGCGATGGTGGCCAATCACGTCGGCGTCGGCCATTTCGTGTCGTACGTGAGCTGGGTCCGCTACATCGACGAGACCATCGATTTCATCGAGGACTTCGCTCGGTATATCCCGTATGCGGGGCAGTACATCGAAATCGTCGAGAACATCATCGCCGAAGTTCGCGAGTTCACCGAGGAATCCGCCGAGTTCGCGATTCCGACGATGGACACCTGGAATGCGACGTACCGCGCTGCGCAGCTCGAAGCGCAAGCTTCATTGGCGCTCGACAATCTGACCGAAATCATGCGCCGGACTGCGCAAGCGTACGATCCGAACATTCGCATCAACGATCGCAACGAGCTGAGCGGATTGCCATCGGAGTTACGTGGCGTGCTCGAAGCGCGCGTGCTCGCGCAGATGTACGGCGTCGCCACCTTTGTCGAGCGCTACACGGCGAGCGACGATGACGGGGCGATCGAAGAGCTGATCGGCGCGAGCATGCGCGTCAATGCCGACACCACGCGCTGGATTGCCGGCGAGCGCGGTTGGCGCTTCAACTCGCTGCTGCGACAGTTTCGCAAGCTAGGCAGCACGTCCCATTCGCAATCGGAGGATTCCGCCGATTGGGAGGCCACGGACCAATTGCAGACTCGACAGCGTCGGCTGTTCGGTTGGAGCCGGTGGAGCAATATCGGCCCGACGGCCGATGCCAGTGCGAGCGAGTTCGATGACGACTACGAGGGCGTGCCGAGTTACTACAACGTCGGCGGCCAACCCGGCTTCCATGGGCTCACGATCTCTGCGATCGCTACGCGCCGACAGCAAACCGTGGGCGAACGCGACTTTCGCGACATCGGGCGCACTGGTGTCGCAGCCGACGGCAATGCCGTGATGACCGCGCTGGCGACGGCACGCGTGAGCTTCCGACGACCGACTGTTGGTTTCCCCTCGCTCGGGCGCGCGGCCGAGTACTCGAATCTGTTCAATCCCTTCTGGGAAGCGCATCTCGTTGAATCCGACTTGGGACTGGGCCTATGACGGCAATGTTCTTCCGCGGGTGTCAGGGCAATGCGATTGCCGAAGTGATCGTCGCGCTGTTGGCCTTGAGTCCGTTCCTGATCGGTATTCCGTGGCTCGGTAAACAACTCGATATCAAGCACAAGAGTCTGGATGCGGCTCGGTATGCGGTTTGGGAACGTACGGTGTGGCGAAGCGGGGGCAGCAACAGCAAGACGCCGGAGGACATCACGCTCGAAGCCCAAGATCGCTCCTTCGGTCATCCGCGCGCGCCGATCGTCGCAACGATTAGGCTGCGCGATGCCGGCGTGACCGAAAATCCCTTGTGGCGAGATCACGCGAATACGCGATTGCTCGACTATCGCGACGATTCTCGAGCAATCGACGTCGACCAGCGCAACGAACGCGATCCCGTCGAAGTGGGTCATTGGTTCGTGCCGTCCTTTGCGTATGGCGGTGGAGCTATCGCAACGGCGGCTTCTGTGTTGCGTGTCAACGATCTCGGACTGACACGCGAAAGCTTCGCCTCGGCAAACGCGAGTGCCGCAATTCGGCCGATGCTCCAAGCGCGAGCACGCGCGGGAACGTCGCTGCTCTGGCCGAGCGCGAACGAAGCCGGCGAGCCGCCGCTCACACAAACCGCCGACGGCGCGATCCTCAGCGACAGTTGGTCGGCCCGCGACGAAACGGAGTTCCGACGCCGTGTCGATGAGCTCACGATGAACGAGTTCGTCGAGACGATCGAGCTGCCGAGCCGCGTGCTTGCGCTCAATGCGATCGGCCCCGGCGAACCGCTCTTCGGCGAGGGCCAATTCGCATGGGATCCGGATTTGCGGCCGAGCTCCGCCACGCTGCCCCGTGCTTACGTGGAGGAACGCTGATGTCGGAGCGCTTGCTTCGAATCGTGTCGATCGCCAGCGCCGTGCTCATGCTCTCACCGGCAACACCGAATGTCGCGCTGGCCGGAAGCATCGCCGCTGCGACTCGGCAGCTTCCGGAGCTCGATGCGCCTCCAGGTGGGACGGCGGCCTGGATCGCGCAAGCGATGCGTTTGAATGGCGTGCCGATGACGATCAAGAGCTTCGCCGCATCCATGAACGCGCAAGAGGTCTTGCACTACTACGAGCGCCGCCTGCGTTCTTCCAATACCCAAACCAAGCGCTGGCACGAAGGCGAGAATCACGTGTTGGGCGTTCTCAGCGACAACGCCTACATCACGGTACGCGCCCGTAACACGGCGCATGGTGCGCAAGGCACGATCACGGTGACACCGCCGCTCGCCAAACAGCGGTCGATGCTGCGCACGCGCTTCCCTCATCCGCCTTCCGCCCGAGTGGCAAATCTGCAGCAATACGAAGACGAAGGGATCGAAGCTGAGCACATCAGCTTCGTGAGCGCGCATTCGGTTGCGAGCGCGGCGCGCGAGCTCACGCAATTCTTGCGGGAAAAGGGTTGGACCGTTCACCGTAGCGCGCCGATGTTCCAAACACGCGGCGGCCATGTCATCGAAGCGCAGAAAGACGCCTCGCTCGCGCACCTGAGCTTTCGGCGTCTGAAAAGCGGCGAGACCGCCATCTTGGTTGTATGGAAGAAGACATGAACCCGAAGGATCGATTGCGAAGGTTGCTGTATCCGCGGCAATCCGGCTGGTCCATGAGCGAGTACCTCGCCGTACTCGTCGGTCTGCTCGTCGTCTGGTGGAGCGCCGAAGGCGTGCTCGCGATGATCCAAGAGCACCATGACGAGTTCACTTGGGCGCTGATGATGCCGTATTGATGATTCGTGGTGCACACGTCTCAAGGAGGAGACCGATGAAAGGCACGATGATCACGCTGCTGATGGTGACTGGCGCACTGGGTGCCGGCGCCGCAGCCGCGTACTTTGCAAACGACTACATCGACCGAACGGTTGAGCAGCGTCGCGCAGAAATCGACGCGCGCTACACGCCGGCGAAAGTCGTCGTGGCGAATACCGATTTGTCGCCAGGCACGTTCCTATCCGGACGCACGGCTGCCATTCGCGAAGTCCCGCGAGCGTTCTTGCATTCCGATGCCGTGCTTGCCGAGGATTGGGATCGCATCGCAGGGCGCGTGCTCGTGCATCCTCTGCGTAGCGGCGAGCCGATCCTGACAGCGCACTTGGCACAGGACATTACGGCCGGCTTCTCGTCGCAGCTACCCCAAGGCATGCGTGCGCTGACGTTTCCGGTCGACGAAGAATCGTCGATCGCCGGCATGCTCGCACCGGGCGATCGAATCGATTTGTTCTTCACGACGTCCTCGAACAACGAAAGCGTGACGGTGCCGCTGTTGACGAACGTGCCCGTGATTGCGACCGGCGTTCGGACCTTGACGAACGTCAACCATTTTGGCGAACGACGCGACGGATACAGCTTCAATACGATTACCGTGGCGGTCACGCCCGAGGATGCCGCGAAGATCGCTCACGCGCAGGATGCCGGCAAGCTCACGACCATGTTGCGACAGCCAAGAGACGAAGCGCCCATCCAAGTCGCGCGCATCACGAAGAGCACGCTCCTGAACGGAGCCCGCTCGACCAAGAGCACGGCGCGTCACCGCGTGGAAATCATTCTCGGCGGAGTGTAGCGATGTCGAATTGCCAAGGACGGAATATGCCTTGCGAACACACCTACCGTCTTCGACCGCTGGCACGCGTCTCGACGTATCGGCCCCATCGCCTGCAGTGCCGCTGCAATCGCGGGTATCGCGCGCGAGAGTCGGAAGCGCGATGTGATTCGCCACGCGCATTGATAGGGATTCGGCGATGTTTTTCGAGCTTCTCCGCCTTCGTCGTTGCGCTGGTCGTGCTGCTCGCGATGTTCGCTCACGACTCGTTCGGCGCCGAGATCTCGATGGACACGGCGCCCGTCAACGTGCTTGCAGTGCCCGCGGGACAGAGTCTTCTCATGCGCTATCCGCAGCCGAAACGAGTGGCGGCGGGCGACGGCAACGTCATCGATGTGCGCGTCTTCGAGGACACGCAGGAAATTCTCGTGCTCGGCAAGAGAGAAGGCGTGACGGATCTGAGAATTTGGGGACGCGACGGATCTCAGGTGGCGTATCTCGTAAAGGTACTCGGTATTCCGGAGCCCGAGCG
>DATCLP010000312.1:0-7489 GCA_036563855.1 Steroidobacteraceae bacterium
AGCCCGCGGCACCTTATGTTGCGGAGGTCACGCTGACGGGTACTCAAGAGAGCGAACCCGAGATCCCGAGCTATATCGTTCCGGCCACCGCAACGTCGGGCTTCGTGCCGGCGGCCAGGCTCACCAATTACGTCGTCGTTCATAGCGAGTACTCGACGCCCCTCGGCCGTCGAAGTGTGTTGAGCGGTGTGCTCGCTGAAGAGGATTCGAGCGACGACGAGTCCGTTGAAGACGCTGATCAGTCCACTGCTGACGTTCCTCGACAGTAATGCTGACGAATCCGCGCTGCCTCGTTCTCCTGGTTGTGAGCCTGCTCGCGCTGCCCGCGCGTGCCGGCGATCCAGATGCAAGAGCATGGCTGGAGCGAATGACCCGGTCGCTTTCGCAGCAGAACTACGAAGGCCGGTTCTTCCACGTTCGCGACTCCCGCTCGGAGGCGTTTCGTATCTTCCATCGTGTCGAGAGAGGAAAGGTGACTGAGCGGCTCGTGTCGCTCGATGGCAGCGGACGGGAGATCATTCGCAACGAGGAGGAAATCGTTTGTTACCTGCCGGACAAGCGCACGGTGCTGGTCGAAAAACGCACCGGCAACGATTCCCTGCTCGCATCGCTGCCGAAATACACCGAGAGTCTCGAGGAGCACTACAGCATCGAGAGGGTCGGCAAGGTCAAGAAGACGAACGGGCAGCGGACGCAGATGATCGCCGTGAAGCCCAGGGATCAGTATCGGTACGGTTACAACCTATGGCTGCACGAAGAGACGGCGATGCCGCTGAAGTGGCAGCTCGTCGATCGTAATGGGCGCGAGATCGAGCAGATCATTTTCGCCGAGCTGCACATGCGGGAGCGCATCCCGCTCTCCGACCTCAAGCCGGCCGTATCGGCGGAGGGCTTTCGGTGGTTACGTCAGGATCCCCAGCCGGTTCGAACGGCCGGAACTCTGGGTTGGAATGTCATTCGGTTGCCTGCCGGCTTTCGCCTGACCACCTGGCGCATTCAAGCGATTGCGGGGTCGAGCGCACCCGTGCGGCATCTGGTGTTCTCGGACGGTCTGGCGTCGGTTTCCGTCTTCATCGAGCCGCGCTCGCCTGAGGCAACCCCGATGCATGGTCTGACGCGCGTGGGTGCGGCCTTTGCGTACTCGCGCGACTTGGACGGACATCAAGTGACGGCCGTCGGCGAAGTTCCCGCAGCCACGGTCGAAGCCATTGCGACCGGCGTAACTCGGGCCGATGGCACTGCCGGCGACCGGCCGAATCAGCAGCCGAGCCGCCGCTGAGACTTGCATTACGAAGATGCCTCCCTGGCGGGTGTATACGCGGCCCGGTTGCACCTTGTGCGAGGAGTTCATTAGCGAGCTTGCGTGGCTGCTCGGCCCCAACGCCGCGCGCAATGTCCAGGTCATCGACATCAGCGGCGACGACGATCTGGAACGGCTTTACGGGGCACGTGTCCCCGTGCTGACGGTGGGGGACGAAGTCATCTGCACCTATCACGTTGATCGCGAGCAAGTCCTGGCGCATTTGGAAGGTGCGATACATCCTGCAGATGGTTCCGCCGCAGCCGACTGACGTTACTTTGGCGAGCGTTTCGCAGTCTTCTTAGTACGACCCCGGCGCAGACGTAAGGTCGAGACGCTCCTTGCGGCTATAATCCGCCGCCGCCGTCATTACCCCCATTTCGATGAAGCACATCCGCAATTTCTCGATCATCGCGCACGTCGATCATGGCAAGTCCACGCTAGCGGACCGGTTCATCCAGCTGTGCGGGGGCCTGGACGAGCGCGAGATGGAGAACCAAGTGCTCGATTCGATGGACCTCGAGCGCGAGCGCGGTATCACCATCAAAGCCCAAAGCGTCTCGTTGCGTTATCGAGCCAAGGACGGACAGGAGTACGAGCTCAATTTCATCGATACGCCCGGGCACGTGGACTTCTCGTACGAAGTTTCGCGTTCGCTCGCCGCATGCGAGGGCGCCTTGCTCGTCGTGGATGCCGCGCAAGGCGTCGAGGCGCAGAGCGTCGCGAACTGTTACACGGCCATCGAACAGGGACTCGAAGTCGTGCCGGTGATCAACAAGATCGATCTGCCTTCCGCAGATCCTGAACGGGTCATCAAGGAAATCGAGGAGATCATCGGCATCGAGGCCCAAGATGCGGTGCGTGTGAGCGCCAAGACCGGCGAGGGCGTGCCTGAACTACTCGAGGAGTTGATCCGTCGCATACCGCCCCCGAAGGGTGATCCGAACGCTCCCTTGCAGGCGCTCATCATCGACTCTTGGTTCGACAATTACGTCGGCGTCGTTTCGCTCGTCCGAGTCGTGAATGGGTCATTGAAGACGGGCGACAAGATTCGTGTGTGGTCGACGGGCCGTGTCCATACCGTGGACAAGCTCGGCCGCTTCACGCCGAAGTCGGTGGCGAGCGAGACGCTCGAAACGGGCGAGGTCGGGTTCGTGATCGCCGGGATCAAGGAGATCAACGGCGCCCCGGTCGGCGATACGATCACGCTCGATGCGCGTCCCTGCGAAGCGCCTCTGGCGGGATTCAAGAAGGTGCAGCCGCGCGTGTTCGCCGGCCTGTTCCCGGTGAAATCGGACGACTACGAAGCGTTTCGCGACGCGCTCGCCAAGCTCAAGCTCAACGATTCGGCGCTGCACTATGAGCCGGAGGTTTCGACGGCGCTCGGATTCGGATTCCGCTGCGGCTTCCTCGGCTTGCTCCACATGGACATCGTGCAAGAACGCCTGGAGCGCGAATACAACCTCGATCTCGTCACGAGCGCTCCGACGGTGGTTTATGAGGTGCAGCGCACGGACGGCACGATCGTGTATGTCGACAATCCGGCCAAGCTGCCCCCGACCAACGAGATCGAGGAACTTCGTGAGCCGATCATCACAGCGAACATCCTGGTGCCGCCCGAGCACGTCGGTGCGGTGATCAAGCTTTGTACGGAGAAGCGCGGCAAGCAGACGAAGCTGCAATACCTCGGCAGTCAGATTTCGCTGCAATACGAGTTGCCGCTGGCCGAAGTCGTGCTCGACTTCTTCGATCGGCTGAAATCAGTGAGCCGCGGCTATGCGTCGTTCGACTATGAGTTCAATCGTTTCGAGCCGGCACCGCTCGTCAAGCTCGACGTCCTGATCAACGGCGACAAAGTGGACGCTTTGTCGATCATCGTCCATCGCGACAATGCCTATCAGCGCGGCCGCGAGCTCGTCGACAAGATGCAGGAATTGATTCCGAGACAGATGTTCGAAGTGGCCGTGCAGGCCGCCATCGGCAGTCAGATCATCGCCCGGGCAACCGTCAAAGCATTGCGCAAGAATGTGACCGCAAAGTGTTATGGTGGCGACGTGACGCGCAAGCGCAAGCTCCTCGAGAAGCAGAAGGAAGGCAAGAAGCGCATGAAACAGCTCGGGTCCGTGGAAATTCCCCAGGAGGCGTTCCTGGCGGTTCTTCAGGTCGGCAAGGAAAAATAATCAGCCATGGTGTTCGACTTCTCGTTCATTTTGGTCGTCGCGTCGCTCGTCACCGGGCTGATTTGGGGGCTGGATGCATGGCTCTGGAGGCCCAAGCGGCTGCGCTTGGCGGCGCAGGGAGGGGTACCCCCGGAGAGCATTCGCGAACCGGTCGTGGTCGAATATTCCCGCTCGTTTTTCCCGGTCATCTTCATCGTCCTGCTGATCCGCTCGTTCCTGTTCGAGCCGTTTCGGATACCGTCGGATTCGATGATGCCGACGCTGTTGGACGGGGATTTCATTTTCGTGAACAAGTTCGCGTATGGGCTGCGGCTTCCCGTGCTCAATACGAAGATCGTCTCGATCGGGGAACCGAAGCGCGGAGATGTCATCGTGTTCAGGCTGCCGAGCAACCCCTCGACGAACTACATCAAGCGGCTGGTAGGTCTCCCCGGCGACCACGTGGTCGTCAAGAACGGCCAGGTCTATATCAACGGCAAGGCAATGCCGGTGAAAATGAACGGCCCGTACACCGGGCCGCGCAACACCGGACCGCAGGCGAATGCACAGGTCGGCGTGGAGGATCTCGACGGCGTCGTGCACGAGGTTCTGTACATTCCGGATCGCTATTCGCGTGATTTCGACAGCGTCATTCCCGCGAACCATTACTTTTTCATGGGCGACAATCGGGATAACAGTCAGGACAGCCGTTTCGAGTCGGTCGGCTTGGTTCCGGAACGCAATCTCGTCGGCAAAGCGGTGCGTATCTGGTTCAACTGGGACCTGCCGGAAGCGCCGATCTGGAGCCGTATCGGCGACGCGATTCAATGAACGAATTTGCTTCGTAAGGCGTAAGAACGAACTTACTTCAGCGGGAGCATCTGCATGTTGCAACGTCAGCGCGGCGCCACAGTGATCGGCATGATCATCATCCTGGGAATCGTGGGGTTTGCGCTCTATGGAGCGATCCGCCTCATGCCGTTGTACCTGGAGTACATGGCCGTAGCGCGGGCCATGGACCAAACGGCTAAAGAAAACCGTGGTTCGACAAGCCCTGCGGACCTGCGTCTTTCGCTCGAGCGACGGTGGGCGATCGAAGACATCGAGAGCATCGATCCGAGGGAGATCGAGATCAAGCGCACGAGCGGTGGCTTCACGATGCGCGCGTCCTATCGTGCAGAAGCGCCGTTCATCGGCAACATCTCTCTGGTCGTGGACTTCGACAAGGTCGTCGATGTCAGATAACCGCGTCCTAGCGGCCTGAGGGCCGGCGCTCACGGGCTCAGTGCATTGAAAAGCGCCGCGGAATGGGTGAAAAAGGCACTCGGCTACGAGTGCAGGGATCCCGCATTATTCGAGGCCGCTTTGACGCATCGAAGCGCCGGCTCGCCCCACAACGAGCGCTTGGAGTTCCTGGGCGATGCGGTCTTGAATTGCGTCGTCGCAAAGCTCGTGTTCAGCGAATTCGGTGCGGCCGATGAGGGCGATCTATCCCGTTTTCGCGCAAGTTTGGTGAGCGGTGATGCGCTCGCCGTCATCGCACAAGAGATCAACCTCGGCGACCAGCTCAGGCTCGGTTCCGGGGAACTGAAATCCGGAGGCTTCCGCCGCAAGTCGATTCTCGCGGATGCGTTGGAGGCATTGTTCGGCGCAATCTACCTGGACGGAGGATTCGAGGCGGCCGAGCAGGTCATCGAACGTTTGTTCGTTCCGCGGTTGGACCGGTTACCGACTGCGGCGGAACTGAAGGATCCGAAGACCCGTTTGCAGGAAGCCCTCCAAGCGCAAGGGCTGCCGTTGCCGACGTACACTGTCGAAGCAGTGACGGGCGAGGCACACAATCAGACGTTCGAGGTATCGTGCACGGTAAATGCGCTGGGCTTGCGCACCGTCGCGACGGGACCGAGCCGGCGACGCGCGGAGCAGGCGGCGGCGCAGATGCTGCTCGACGACATGAATCGCGACCGCGGGAAGGCTTCCAAGTGAACGAATCCCCCGAACCAGCGCGGCAGGCCGGCTATCGCTGCGGCTTCGCCGCCATCGTCGGTCGGCCCAACGTGGGCAAGTCGACTCTGCTCAATGCGCTGCTCGGGCGCAAGATCAGCATCATCAGCCCAAAGCCGCAGACGACCCGTCATCGCATCCTCGGCATTCTCACGAACGACGAGGCGCAGATCATCTTCGTGGACACGCCGGGCATCCATTCGAATGCACGGCGGGCGATGAACCGGTACATGAACCGCGCCGCTCTCGCGTCGCTCAGCGAAGCGGACGTCAATTTGTTCGTGATGGAGGCGTTGCGCTGGGTCGACGAGGATCAGCGCGTACTCGATGAACTCGTGCGCCGCGGTCGGCCGATCATCGCCATCGTGAACAAGGTCGACAAAGTCTTTCCCAAGGACAAGTTGCTGCCCTTCTTGGACGAGTTGTCGCGCCGTGCGGACTTTGCCGAAATCGTACCGGTCTCGAGCTTGAAGGGGAGTGGGATCGCAAACCTGCCTGCGATCATTGCGCGGTATTTGCCGGAGTCGCCGCCGCATTTTCCGCCCGGTCAGGTGACCGATCGGTCCGAGCAATTCCTGGCGGCAGAGATCATTCGGGAAAAGCTGACGTGGCGACTGCGTCAGGAGCTGCCGTACGGGTTGACCGTCGCGATCGAGCGTTTCGAGGAGAAAGACGGACGCTTGTTCATCAATGCGATCATCTGGGTCGAACGCACGGGACAGAAGGCTATCGTCATCGGCCAGGGAGGCGAGCAACTCAAGGAAGTCGGCCGCGCCGCCCGTCTGGAGATGAACGAGCTGTTCGGCCGGCCGGTGCATTTGGAGCTGTGGGTCAAGGTCAAGGAGAACTGGTCGGACAACGAACACGCGTTGCGTCAGCTCGGTTACGAGAGCTGACGCCGTAGGCGCTGCCGCGCATGGATGAGGTTGCAATTCCCGCGAGCAGATGGCCTATAAACTCACGGCATGACCGGCACTGAAGCCAAACGAGTCCATCTGCAGCCGGCGTTCGTGCTGCATCACCGGCCGTATCGAGATACGAGCCGCATCCTCGAGCTGTTCACGCGGGATCACGGGCGAGTGTCGGTGTTCGCGCGGGGGACACGGGGGAGCCGCGGAAAGTCGGCCTCTCTCATGTCGGTATTGCAGCCTTTCAATCGCGTGCTCGTCTCGTGGTCGGGGAAGGGCGAGGCGGGACAGCTCACCGCCGCAGAATTCGACGGCAGTTTCCAGCCGATGCCGCCTGCGCAGCTCGTCAATGGTTATTACCTGAACGAGCTGTTGCTGAAGCTGTTCGCGCGGCTTGACAGTCATCCGGATGTGTTCGAACTGTATTCCGCGACTGTCCGCGCCTTGAAGACATCGGATGAGCCGCTGCGCGCATTGCGGCTGTTCGAGAAACGGCTGTTGGAGTCCTTGGGCTACGGCCTCTCGCTCCAGGTCGAGGCCATCACCGGCGAGCCGATCGAACCGGACCGCGTGTACCACTATCGTCTCGAGCAGGGTGCCGTACGGGCGCTCGATGTCGCCGAAGGAAGCATGGTGTTTCACGGCAGCTCGCTACTCTCGCTCGCTAGGGAAGAGCTGCATTCGTCGCAAGCATTGGCGGATGCGCGGCGCTTGTTGAGTGCGGCGATCGAACGCTGTTTGGACGGGCGCGAGCTCAGGACGCGAGAGGTGATGTTGGCGCTGCGCCGCTCCCGCTGACGCGGGAGCCGCAGGCTGAAGACTGAAGGCTGAAGGAAGTCGAGGCGCGCTCGCGCCTCTTGCCCAAGCCCCAAGCCCCGAGCCCCAGGCCCTTCGCCTATACTTGCAGCCCTAATTTTCGGTAACGAGCCATGTCCTCCTTGCATTTGGGCGTCAATGTCGATCACGTCGCGACTCTGCGTCAGGCGCGGCGCACGATCTATCCGGATCCGCTGTTTGCAGCGCTGATCGCTGAGCAGTCGGGCGCCGACAGCATCACGATGCATCTCCGCGAAGATCGACGCCACATCCAGGACCGCGATGTGCGCATGTGCAAGGAA
>DATCLP010000313.1:0-4527 GCA_036563855.1 Steroidobacteraceae bacterium
GTTCCTGACGCGCACCGCGCCTGAGTTCCTGATCGAGCTGTTCAAGCTCGAGGTGCCGGAGGTCGGGCAGGGCTTGATTCAGATTCTCGGCGCGGCGCGCGACCCGGGCGTGCGCGCGAAGATCGCGGTCAAGAGCAACGACAGCCGCATCGATCCTGTCGGTGCCTGCGTCGGCATGCGCGGCTCGCGCGTGCAGGCGGTGTCGAACGAAATCGCCGGCGAGCGCGTCGACATCATTCCGTACGACGAGAATCCGGCGCAGTTCGTCATCAATGCGATGGCGCCCGCAGAAGTCGTCTCGATCGTCGTCGACGAAGATGCGCATTCGATGGACATCGCGGTGACCGAAGAGAAGCTTTCGCAGGCGATCGGGCGCGGCGGCCAGAACATTCGGCTTGCCAGCGAGCTCACGGGCTGGGAGCTCAATGTCATGACCGAGCAGGCTGCCGAAGCGAAGAGTGAAGGCGAGACGCGTCAGCTCATCGAGATGTTCAAGAAGCAGCTGGACGTCGACGACGAGGTTGCGCAGATCCTCGTGCAGGAGGGTTTCTCCAGCGTCGAGGAGATCGCCTATGTTCCCCAGTCGGAGCTCGAGGGTATCGAGGAATTCGACGACGAGATCATCAAAGAGTTGCGTAACCGCGCGCGCGACGTCTTGCTTACTCAAGCGATCGCGAGCGAAGAGCAACTCGACGCTGCCCAGCCAGCCCAAGATCTCCTGGAAGTCGACGGTATGGACCAGGAGCTTGCGCGAATCTTGGCGAGCCGGGGCATCGTTACGCGCGAAGACCTCGCCGAGCAGGCGGTCGACGATCTGATGGAGATCGAAGGGATCGATCAGGAGCGCGCCGGCGCCCTGATCATGGCCGCGCGCAAGCATTGGTTCGAGGGCGCTGGGCAGCAGGCCTAGTCGCCGATCGGGAGGGCCCTTATGGCAGATGTGACAGTCACACAATTCGCCGAGGTACTGAAAGTACCGGTCGAGCGTCTGCTTTCGCAGCTCGACGAGGCGGGCATTCGCGTCTCGGGCGCCGACGATACGATCAGCGACGAAGCCAAGATGGAGCTGCTCACGTACTTGCGTAAGGTCCACGGCCGCGAGGACGCGGGCGCACCGCGCAAGATCACGCTGAAGCGCAAGTCGCAGGGCGAGATCAAGGTCGCCTCTGCGCAAGGGCGTGCGCGAACGGTCAATGTCGAGGTTCGCACGAAGAAGACCTACCTGAATCGCAGCGTGCTGCAGAAACAGACGCGCGTGCAACAGGACGAGGCGGAGCAAAAGAAGATCTCCGAGGAGGAGGCCCGTCGGCGGCAAGAGCAGGCCGAAGCGGAGGCGCGCGAGGCCGAGGCTCGCATGCGCGAGCGTCTCGAAGCCGAAGCGATGCGTCGTGCCGACGAGGAAGCGCGGCGGCGTGCCGAAGAAGAGCTGCAGCGTCTTCGCGAGGCTCGCGAGGCGCGGGAGCGTGCGGAAGCCGAGCGCAAGCGCCAGGAGGAGCTTGCGAAGGCCGAGCGTTTGAAGGCGAAAGAAAAGGAGAAGGAAAAGGAGAAAGAGCTCGAGGAGCCGCCGCAGAAATTCCAGCGCGCGGAGCTGCACGTTTCGAGCGACGCCAGCGCGCGTTTCAAGAAAAAGAAGCACGCACAGACGAAGACACGCAAGCTCGGACAGATCAGTGTCGCGAGCCAGCACGGGTTCGAGCGTCCTGCCGCTCCGGTCAAGCGCGAGGTGCAGATTCCGGAAACGATCACGGTGGCCGAGCTCGCTCAGCGCATGGCCGTGAAGGCGACCGAGGTCATCAAGGTGATGATGAACATGGGCGTGATGGCGACCATCAATCAGCCCATCGATCAGGACACGGCCGTGCTAGTGGTCGAGGAGCTGGGACACACGCCGATCGTCGTCAAGGAGAGCGCAGTCGACGATCAGCTCCAGATGATCGATGCGCAGTACGAGCTCACGCCGCGTCCGCCGGTCGTCACCGTGATGGGTCACGTCGACCACGGCAAGACCTCGCTCCTCGACTACATTCGGCGCACGAAAGTGGCGGCCGGCGAAGCGGGCGGAATCACGCAGCACATCGGCGCCTACCACGTGGAGACGCCGAAGGGTGTCGTGACCTTCCTCGACACGCCGGGCCACGCTGCGTTCACGGCGATGCGCGCTCGCGGTGCGCAGGTCACCGATATCGTCGTACTGGTCGTTGCGGCCGACGACGGCGTCATGCCGCAGACGATCGAGGCGATCCAACACGCGAAGGCTGCCGAGGTGCCGATCGTCGTTGCGATTACGAAGATCGACAAACCCGAAGCAGACCCGGATCGCGTGAAGAACGAGCTCGCGAAGCACAACGTGCTGCCCGAGGATTGGGGCGGCGACACGTTGTTCGTGAATGTTTCCGCGCGTACGGGCCAAGGCATCGATGATCTGCTCGATGCGATCCTGCTGCAGGCCGACGTCCTGGAACTGAAATCCACGCGCGAAGGCCCCGCGGCGGGCGTCGTCATCGAATCGAGCATGGAGAAGGGCCGCGGTGCCGTGGCCACCGTGCTCGTCAAGCGCGGCACGTTGAAGCCGGGCGATCCGATCATCGCCGGTCAGGAGTTCGGCCGCGTGCGTGCGATGTTCGACGAGAACGGTCAGCAAGTGACGGAGGCGGGTCCTTCGTTGCCCGTCGTCGTCTTGGGTCTGTCCGGCGCTCCGAATGCGGGCGATGAGCTTCTCGTGGTCGAGAGCGAGCGCAAGGCGCGCGAGGTCGCGCTATACCGCCAAGGCAAGTTCCGCGACACGAAGCTCGCGAAGCAGGCTCCGCAAAAGCTGGAGGACATGCTTTCGCAGATGGGCGACGGCAAGACGGTGAGCGTGCAGCTCATCATCAAGGCCGATGTGCAAGGCAGCGTCGAGGCGCTGCGCGATGCGTTGGTGGGATTGTCGACCGACGAAGTGAACGTCAAGGTCGTCGCAAGCGGCATCGGCGGCATCACAGAGTCCGATGTCACGCTGGCGCAGGCGTCAAACGCGCGCATCATCGGCTTCAACGTCCGGGCGGACAACGCGGCGCGCAACATGATCAAGGAAACGGGCGTCGACGTTCGCTACTACAGCATCATTTACGAAGCGATCGACGACGTGAGACAGATCGTCTCGGGCATGCTGGCGCCGGAGGTCAAGGAACAGATCGTCGGTCTTGCGGAAGTTCGCGAAGTGTTCCGCTCGAGCAAGTTCGGCACGGTGGCCGGCTGCATCGTCGTCGACGGCTATGTCCGCCGCAACAATCCGATTCGCGTGCTTCGCAACAACGTCGTGATCTTCGAAGGCGCCCTGGAGTCGTTGCGCCGCTTCAAGGATGACGTCAACGAAGTGCGCGCCGGTACAGAGTGCGGTATCGGCGTGAAGAACTACAACGACGTGCGCGTCGGCGATCAGATCGAGTGCTATTCGCGCGTCGAAGTGGCTCGCACCGTCTAAGCACATTCCTCACTCGCCGGGCCGGATCGAACCGGCCCGGCGTACGATCGTTTCATTGGTCATGAGCAACAAGTCCTTCCCGCGCAGCAACCGTGTTGCGCATCAAATCCAGCGCGCTCTCAGCGAGCTCATTCGCCGCGAAGTTCGCGATCCGCGGCTCGGGATGCTGACCCTGACCGAAGTGCAGGTCTCGAAGGACTTGGCTTATGCGAAGGTGTTCTACTCCGTGCTCGGCGCCGACAAGGCGCAAGTGCAGGAGATTCTCGATGAAGCCGCACCGATGCTGCGGGGGCCTCTCGGCCGCGCGCTGCATCTGAGACACAGCCCGGAGCTTCGGTTCGTGAACGACGAGCTGATCGAGCAGGGTGCCAGGCTGTCCGCGCTCATTTCGCAGGCCGTCAAGGAAGACGAAGCGCGTCATGTCGACGACGAATCCGATCCTCGATCGAAGGACGATCGCTGATCTATGGCGAAGCCGCGCAGGTTTCACCGCGACATCGACGGCATCCTGTTGCTCGATAAGGCGCTCGGCCTTTCGTCGAATGCCGCGCTACAACAGGCGCGGGAGCTGTTCGGTGCGAAGAAGGCGGGTCATGCCGGCAGCCTCGATCCGTTGGCGACCGGGATGCTGCCCGTGTGTTTCGGTCAGGCGACGAAGGTTTGCGGGCGACTCCTCAACGCCGGCAAGCGATATCGGGTCAGTGTGCAACTTGGTGCGCGCACCGAGTCGCTGGACTGCGAAACTGAAGTGGTCGAGCGCGCACCCGTCCCGCCGCTGACGCGCGAACACGTGGAACGGGTGCTTGCCAGTTTTCTAGGCGAGCAGGAGCAAGTGCCTCCGATGCACTCGGCGTTGAAGCGTGACGGCCAGCGCCTTTACGAGCTGGCGAGGCGCGGCGAATCGGTCGAGCGCCCGAGCCGTCGGATCACGATCAAGGCGATCTCGCTGCTCGATCTCGGGACCGATCGCCTGGACTTCGATGTGAGCTGTTCGAAGGGAACCTACATTCGCTCGCTTGCCGCGGACATCGCTCAGCGCCTCGGTACCCTTGGCTATGTTGGTG